>JBILFC010000224.1:0-5207 GCA_044351785.1 Bdellovibrionota bacterium | reverse complement strand
TACCTCAACTTCCCTACTTCCACCCTTCCTGTTTATATTCCCCTCCCCTTCTTCCTGTTAACCCCTTCCCGACTTACCGACTTCCTGTAGGTAAAATCCCATAAAAAAAGGCTCCCGAAGGAGCCTTTCTCATCATCACAATCCTCAAGTACTAGTACTGAGGCTCTGATGCTCTTCTATCACCAATTGGAACATCTCCACCCAGACCAAACTGCTGAGCTTGAGCAGTAACATAACTGCTTTCAGATGTTAAAATATAATAGATTCCAGTTGATGGTCTATAGATAGCAATGTCTGTCTTACCATCACCAGTATAATCACCAGGAACAGCTAAATCTCCAGCTAATCCCCACTGAATTGTTCTAGAAGTTAAACCAGCTAAAGTAGACTTTCTAACATACCAAGTAGCTGTAGAAGGTCTAAATACTGCAAAGTCAGCTATTGTATCCCCATCATAATGACCTGGTACTGGAACATCGCCTTCTGCTCCCCAAGGTACACTAGCTGTGGTCGCATTAGAAGTCGAGCTAAGTACTACGTGCCATGTTCCATTTCTATAAACCGTATAATCACATTTACCATCAGTATCATAATCATATGGAAGAGGAGTATCAGTTGAAAGTCCCCACTGAATCTGCTCAGCCGTAGAAAAAGCAGTAGTACCAGAAGACTTTCTAGTATACCAAGTACCGTTAGAAGGTCTGAAAAGAACTAAATCATCCTTATTATCATTATCAAAGTCACATGACATTGAAGTATCGCCAGAAAGTCCCCACTGGAAAGCTTCGGCTGAACTAAACTTTAAATCACTTGAATACTTTCTAACGTACCAAGAACCATTAGATGGCCTAAATACAGCAAGATCATCCCCTAATCCACCAGAATAATTTCCAGGAACAGGAACATCACCTGTCAGTCCCCACTGATATCTTAAAGTACCACTTGGAGAAGTTGTTGTATTAATATACCAAACTGCAGGTCCCAATGAAGCATCTGTTGGTCTAAAGTTTGTTTGATCAAACTTATTATCACCATCATGATCAAGAGCAATAGCACTTGAAGATAATGCACCTAACCCAAGTACTGCCAAGGCTCCTAACTTTACTGCCTTTCTAAAATTTACTTTCATGTTTTCCTTAACTTAAATTTCTATAACTTTCAATTCATACTTAAAACCAATGACGCTAGTATTAACTAGCAGTCATTGGATCTGTAACAGTTGGTGCTGGTGTTGGTGTTGGATTTCCACCAGGACCAGAAAATGGTGTTTCAGCCACTTGTGGAGTTGGAGTAGTAATTACTGTTATCGCTGTAGGACCTGGATTTGGAGTAAAAGTTACTTGAGGCTGAGCCTGATCAAATGCAGGAGCTACTCTTGGATCAGTAGAAGCACCAGAAACGCTTCTATCGTCAACAGCTGACTCATCACTATCAGATCCTAAAGTACCTTCTCTTGCAGGATTCCCATTAGATCCTGATGATGAACCACCGAAAGCATCACTACCTGCGCTAGCACCAACGATACCGCCGATTAAAGCGACACCACCTACTGCATACCCAGCTTTCTGAAGATCCTTAGATCCTTCTTCTGACTTAGCAATATTTTCAGGAACAACACTTACTTCTTCGACCTTAACAAGATCTGAACTTGAAGTTAAAGTATATGTTCCAACTTTAACATTACCAAAAAGAACTTCCTTCTCACTTAAACCTAAAACTTTCTTAGTTCCAGTAGATTCACCAGTTCTAGTTAGAGTCAGACTCTCAGTACTATTAGATTTAGAATTAGTTGTAACTTTAAGATCTACATTCGATCCTTCAGAAGAGTCAACTTTTAAATAAGCAACTCCGTCTTTATCTGAAACAGTTAAATCAGCCGCCATCACCATTCCACTTGACAAAGTAATCATTGCACCAACTAATAGTGGTGAACTTTTCTTTATCTTTACGGATTCTAAAAATCCTTTATTTACCTTACCCATGTTGCCCCTTCGTATTCACGAGGTTAATATTCAATACAAACTACAAAAAATCTTATTTAAACGAATCAAGAGTCACTTTAGATCACTTTAAAGTATTAAAAGATTCCCTATAAATTAAAGAAAAAACTCTTTTTTCCCAAGCCCGAAACTACAGACCGAAAGCATAAAAGTCAAACCTTAAAATCACTTAGGATAAAAAAGTATAGGGACTAATCTTCTAGTGATTTCTCAAATCTAAGAGCTCTAATGCCCGAATAACACGCCGAGAATATCGCTAAGGACAAAGCAGGTGAATGAAATGGAAAATCTACGAACGAATGTAAGAATGGAATTAAAAAGGACATAAAAGTAAAGCAGATATAAATCTTCTTTACACCACCTAGATGTGCCCACCTAAAAAACTTAATGGCCCCAACTATCCCACACAAAACTGGTATTAATAACAAAGCCATCCCCACTAAACCAATCTCCGATAGCAACTGAAAAGGCTCATTATGCGCATAATCAAGCATCCAACCAGCTAAATCCTCTTGTGCAAACTGAGGTGCCACCATTCTCCAAGAATTTAAACCCACTCCTAGAATTGGAGCAGCATAAAAGACCTTAGCAGTAACAGAATTTAAAAGACTTCTAGATACATCTCCACCCTCTACGTAAAGTCGATCGAACCTACCTACGACACTATTTGTGGAATCAGACCCTAACATAGAGAATACAGCAAACACTGCCATCAAAGGAATTATAATAGTCGTCAGTAGACTCTTCCATCTACCCATCTGCCTAGATTTCCCAGCTCTCTGAGGATGCAATCTTAAACTAGCCTTTACAGAAGGCACTAAAACAACTGGCCACATTCTATAAGCAAACCATATCCCTGTCAGCCCAAGCATACTAAGCACAATGCCCGTACGGGACATTGTCAACACAAGACTTAAAGCTATCACAAGTACGGTAAGGACCGAGGTAGCCTGCTTTTCCAGCTGCGTTGATAAACTAGATACCATAGCTAACAAAGATTCATCCTCTTTTGCTTTTAGTACTAACCTTTTTAACTGCCGATCTCTTAAGAACCTACCGAAAGATAACATCAAACCAATTTCTAAGAAAATAGCCAGCTGATTAGCATTTACAAAAGGAAAGTGGGCCCTAGTACTTGGTTCATAATAATCACTAAAAGAAAACATGCCTAAAAAATAATTAGCTCTAAAAACCACATGCAACACACCCAATACCCCACAAACCAAAGCCAATCTAATTAACACAGTCTGCATAACCTCACTGAATAAATCATACGCCCTTGCTTCAGGAGAGAAAAAAGTCTCATCGTCCTTCTTACTTTTTTTAGCTCTATGACTCTTTGAAGCCAAATCAGTTCTTACAAGTGGCACCCCTTCAAGCATGGAATAAAGGATTAAGAAACTAAATATCCAAAATGCCGCAGACCTACTGAGCATAGGATCCACACTTAGATACGCAAAAGACTCACCTATCGCCTTATATGAACTAATAGAGAATGAATTTAAAAATGAAACAAGTCCTAAGGGGATAGGTACAAGCTGTAAAACTAAGAATAAAGAAAATGGAAGAAATAAAACAAGCACTTTTAACCTAGGCAAATTCGGACATAAAAACCTGAACGGCCTTAAATTTCTTGAAAATCCACCAAGTACTATTGTCACACTAGCAACAAAGAATATTAAACTCTTAAATATGGAACCATGAACTGGATCCCTTCCACCGAATAAGAATGGAAATACAATCAAAGAACCCAGATACAATATCTCAGGAATACCCAATCTCAAATCAGAAGGACTAGCCTCACTCGCAGGTGAGCTAGTTACACTACTTTCATCATAAAGATTAATTAACTTATCTTCAGACCGATGAGCTGAACTCTCAAGAGTTACCCCGTTTACTTCTCTGTAGTTAGACATATGAAAAAGTTAAATTAAATACCTACATAATGACGAGCAAATCAAACTCTCCACCGATCCAAGCCTAGTCTAGGACCAAGATTCATGGTATCCATGAAGATATTTTTAATAACTCAACAAGCTGAACATATACCGAAAGCCCCTAGTGAACAAGTTAGGCACTCCAATTACAAGCTTATTCTTCCTTTTAGTTTGCCTATGGGGAGTAAATATAGAAATTAGCAATATTAAAAGCATAAACTTCCTCAGATCACTTGAGACAGATATCAATAAATACTTCGAAAGCTCTCCCTCCTGGAGTAATAAGAGTGAAATAGATACTCTAGAGGCTTATAACGTACAGACCCTCAAGGACAATTCCCTCAGAGTGAGTGAACTAGAAAGCTACCCTAAAAAAGCCTATGAACTGGGAAGAGTTAAACTAGCTTTATCCGCAAAAGAAAAGGACCCTGAGGCTCAGATTAAACTTATCTGTGAAGCTCAAGAGCTATACCACCTAGCATTAAAAAAGAGCCCAAGAAATATAGAATACAACTTAGCCCTCGCAGACATACAAAGTCTTTCAAGACTACTACCGACAACCTGTAAAAGTCAGAACGCAAAAACGCTTAACGTAACAGAACGACTTAAATTAATTCAACATCTTGGACCTTATGAAACGAATAGTGCCTATAAAAGCGGTCTTATATACCGAGCTCTTGGAAGAAACATTGATGCAATGAAGCAATTTAGAGTTTTTGAGGAATAAAAAATTAAAACCATATAAGAAATGAGAAATTTCTTACTCTCTCTAACTCACACGGCAGAAGAACTTAGAGAAATTCTTCCTAGAAGATATCCATCAATAAACAACTGGCTAAGAAGCTATGAAAGATCCAAGGGTACACCCAAAGATGAAAATTTAAAAGCATTTGAAACAGCCATTATTGAAACAATTGACTCAGTCATAACTAAGGTCCAAAAAGGGAACCTAGAAGAGAAAAAGCTAGAAGAGATACTACTTACCTTCTATCAAGATCCAATAACTAGATCATCTTCTGAAATAAGAAGGAAAACGAGCAAGCTCCTATTCGAATATTACCTAGTAAATGAAAACGTTTACGCTAAAAAGCTAATGGAAGCACTCTCTGAAAGAGAAAAGATGACTATATCTACCTCTAAAGACTTTTCAACTAAATCCAGAAAATCAGGATCAGTCTACAACTGGCAAGCAGATAATAGTAAGAAAATCATAAATATCGATCTCAGAAGCGAGGGCCTAGGAATACTTTTAAATAACACTAAATCACCT
>JBILFC010000243.1:0-4682 GCA_044351785.1 Bdellovibrionota bacterium | reverse complement strand
CGTCGCTGAAGAAGCAGCAAGACTTACTAGGTTAAATATCTTACAACAAGCAGGTGCATCTGTTTTAGCTCAGGCTAACCAACAGCCATCACTAGCTTTATCATTATTGCAGTAAAAGTAGTTTCGTAAGTCTCCGCCGCCGTAATTTGTATGGCGGAGACATTTTTTTAAATATATATCTACTTAAAGAACTGCAAGGAAGCAGTTTATAGATTAGGTAACTTCAAGGACGAATCATGGCTTTAACCATAAACACGAATATCGCATCATTAAATGCGCAGAGACGACTAGGACAATCAACAAACGATTTACGTCAATCTTATGAAAGATTGTCATCTGGATTACGAATCGTTAGGTCAAGGGACGATGCCGCTGGATTGGCAATTGCCGATAACTTAAGAGCGGATCAGAGAATTGCATCTGTAGCTATTCGAAATGCGAACGACGGTATCTCGCTAATAAGTATTGCTGATGGGGCTCTAAACGAAATTGGTAACGTTCTTCAGAGAATGGCGGAGCTTGCAGAGCAATCCGGTAACGGAACTTTAGCGAGTACTCAGAGATCAGCTCTAAGTAACGAATTTGCTTCTTTAGGTTCTGAAATAACAAGAATAGCAAGAACAACTACTTTTAACGGCCTTCAGCTGTTATCTGGTGGTGCTACTATTCAATTGCAAGTTGGATTTGATTCATCATCAAACTCACAGATATCCTTTACTGGAACGTCTGGAACTTTGGAATCAATTGGACTTGGAAGTGGAAACGAGGTTCTTACCTATTCACTTAATGCAGCTAGTGGTGGTCAATTTGCAGCTCTAAGTGCTTTAGATGCTGTTAAAACAGCGATTACTTCTCTTACTACAAGTAGAGGAACGCTTGGCGCCGCTGAAAGTCGATTGAACGTTGCTATTACAAACCTTCAAGTAAGTAGAGAAAACTTCGCTTCAGCGGAATCTCAAATTAGAGATGTTGACGTCGCTGAAGAAGCAGCAAGACTTACTAGGTTAAATATCTTACAACAAGCAGGTGCATCTGTTTTAGCTCAGGCTAACCAACAGCCATCACTAGCTTTATCGTTATTGCAGTAATTGTAGTAAAAGTAGTTGGGATAGCTCTTCCCGCAGTATTTTGTTATGGGGAGGGCTATTTTTTGCGTTTTTTAGAATATTTATTAAAATAACTCTAAAGTAGTTTCAATTATCCTCCGATAGCTTATTTATGGGGAGGATGATGTGGTGGATGTGGTTCTTCACTCCTACTATCTCAGGTGAGATATCTAGTAGGAAAATTCTCTCAGTATCATTGTTGTGGTTTTTTGATTCTAATGAATAAATGATTATTCTATAGGGTCATGCTCATGGTGAGCAAATGTTGTTTGGTGGCTTATAACTGGTGACACGGACGCTCAGTGTAAGTTTATGTGGATTGATATATTCAAGGAGGATTGAACATGGCTATAACCGTAAATACAAATATTGCATCTCTGAATGCACAAAGAAGATTGGGGAGTTCGACTAACGACTTAAGGCAATCATATGAAAGATTGTCATCAGGATTAAGAATCGTAAGAGCAAGAGATGACGCTGCGGGTCTTGCGATCGCAGATGCATTGAGAGCTGATTCTAGAATTGCTTCAGTTGCTATAAGAAACGCTAACGATGGAATTTCATTAGTATCAATTGCAGATGGTGCTCTTGATCAGATGAGTTCTGTTTTAACTAGAATGGCAGAACTTGCAGAACAATCAGCTAACGGTACCTTAGGTACTGCTCAGCGGTCTGCTCTAAGTCAGGAGTTCGTAGCTCTTGGATCTGAAATTCAGAGAATTGCAGAAACTACTACTTTTAACGGATTGTTACTACTCTCAGGTGGTGCTTCGGTTAGTCTTCAGGTAGGTTTTGATTCTAGTGCAAACTCTCAAGTAGCATTTAACGGAGTTGATGGTACTTTGGAATCAATCGGATTAGCAAGTAAGGGTGGAAAACAGTTGATTTTCTCCTTAAATGACTCTGCTTCTACAGTTTCAGCTCAAGTATCAGCTAGATCAGCACTTGATGCAGTTAAGTTGGCAATTAGCTCACTTACTACTTCAAGAGGTACTCTAGGTGCTGCAGAAAGTCGGTTGTCAGTTGCTATAACCAACTTATCAGTTGCTAGAGAAAACTTTAAGGCTGCTGAATCTCAAATCAGAGACGTAGACGTAGCTGAGGAAGCTGCAAACCTAACAAGATTAAATATCTTACAACAGGCGGGTGCGTCAGTATTAGCTCAGGCTAATCAGCAACCATCGCTAGCTCTAAGTTTATTACAGTAAACTAGAGTAGGGTGGGGTCCTTAAAAGCCCCGCCCGACCAGGTCTCCCAAGAGCCGTGTTCCGTGGCCTGGGTTAGGTATGTAGATGCATAACCCAGGCTTTTTTGCTAAGATGTCGATCAGAATAAAAACTGATTCAAATCAAGCTAAACGGAGCAAGTAAAGGTGGAAGAAGACCGAAAGTCATTTGGGGATGTAGTTTCAGAGGGTGATAAGAGAGAAGCTAAGAATTTTATCTCAAAGCTACTTATAGATTTAAGAAAAGAAGTAGAAATAGAAGATGTAAAAATACTCTCAGGAAAATTTAAGTCCCCAGTTCAAGCAGATAGTAAGTTATCTAGTCCCCAGTTCGGCGATGAGCTAAGATACTTAAATCTTCATTGGGGCGATTGGAACGCAGCTAGTAATTTTTCCTCACACAGAAGAATTTCAGGTTTCTTTTTTGTAAGAATAAAAAGAAAAATTCAGTCCTATTTGTTCTCAGTCATTTTTAAAGATTATATTGAAAGTCAGAAGAGTTTTAATATGAACTTAGTTAAGTTTTGTAATAATCTATCTCGGTATACCGATGAAAGAGATAAACAAATCTTTTGGGAAACTATAAAAAAATTAGATTCTGAAGTTTCATTAATCGAAGAGAGGTATGATACCTTGTTTGCAGAAGTTATAAGTCTAGTTAATTCCAAGAAGTAATGACTAAAAGTTTAAATATATTAGTATTAGTTCCAAGTGTTCCTTTTTCTAGAGGTGGGGCAGAGTTATTAGTAGAAAGGTTGCTTGGTGCATTTAAAGACTTGGGTCATAATGCCGATATTTATTCTATCCCATTTATGCCCGAACCTAAGGAAAAACTCTTAGAACAGATGATTTTATGGAGGTCTCAGGACCTGAGTTTTGTTTCAGGCAGAGCAATAGACTTGGTTATTCCTACTAAGTTTCCTACTTATTTTGCGAAACATCCCAATAAAATACCATGGCTATTACATCAGCATAGACAGGCTTATGAATTATTAGGAACAAGGTTTGGGGACTTTTTACCTGAGGATGAGCACATTAGAGAGCAGATATTATTGGCTGATTCTAAGATGTTTAAAGAATGTAGCAAGATTTTTACTATTTCAGATAATGTTAGTTCTAGATTAGAAAGATTTTTAGGGATTAAGTCTGATGTTATTTTACCTCCACTTCCTTCAATGGAAGGGTATGTTTCAAGAGAGTCACAAAATTTTATATTATCTGTTGGTAGATTGTGTAGCGCCAAGCGTCCTGATCTGATGATTGAAGCGATGAGTTATTTGCCAGAGGAGATTAGTCTAAAGTTAGTAGGAATAGCAGATGAGCCTGGTTATGAATCCTATTTACATTCTATTGTTAAAAAACATAGTTTGGGTCATCGTGTAGAGTTTTTAGGTGGAGTAAAGGACATCACTTTAAGGGATATATATGCTGATTGCCATTCCGTGTATTATGGTCCTTATGATGAAGATTACGGATTTGTAATATATGAAGCTAGTTCTGCTAAGAAGCCAGTTGTAACTCTGGAGGATAGTGGTTTCCCCAAGACTCAAGTCTCCATACATAAGACTGGTTTAGTTTCTAATCCTAGTCCTAAAGATATTGCGGGCGAGTTTAGAAAACTATTTTTTGAACCTAGTATTTACTCTGAATGTGTAGATAAGGCGAAAAACTTAATGATTAAAGATACTTGGCAGGATGTTGCTTTGAAGTTAATTGCTGCTCTTGGTTGATGAGTGTCCTAGATTATAGTAATCCTTTCATGCATTACTAAAATTCAAAAAGGGTCACAAAATGGCATTTTTAAACGAAAATTATCTAGATCTTAAGCCTTCTTATTTATTTTCTGACATCGCTAAAAGGGTAACTAAGTTTGTAGAAGAGAATCCTAAAGCTAATATCATTAGACTGGGAATTGGAGATGTAACTGAGCCACTTCCTAAAACTTGCCTTAAGGCTTTTCATGACGCAGTAACAGAGATGGGTGATAGATCCAGTTTTAAGGGATATGGACCAGAGCAAGGGTACGGTTTCTTAAGAGAAGCAATTGCTAAGAATGACTATCAAGCAAGAGGAGTAGACATTTCTCCAGATGAGATTTTCGTAAGTGATGGATCAAAGTGTGATACGGGTAACTTTCAAGAAATGTTTTCAAGCGATACCAGAGTGGCTATCCCTGATCCAGTTTATCCAGTGTACCTAGATACAACTGTTATGATTGGAAGAGCGGGGAAGGAAAATGATGGTAGATATGGAGATGTTACTTATTTAGATGTTACTGAAGCTAATGGATTTACCCCTGATTTCCCTAGCAGAGATGTTGATTTGATTTTTCTTTGCTCACCAAATAATCC
>JBILFC010000106.1:0-9114 GCA_044351785.1 Bdellovibrionota bacterium | reverse complement strand
ACCTTTCTAAGTCTTCTTTACTATCCTGGGGCTTATTACCCTCTGCTTTTAATTCTTCTAAAGCGCAAGTATCAACAGAGCAAAATAAGATAGACAGGCTCAGAATTTTTAAAGCTTTTACTAACAATTTTAGTTTATTGTTGAAGCTGTCCCGATAATAACTCTCCTAGGAGTCTACAGGCATCAACTGTTGTAAATATCCCCTTTAACTCACCATTATCTATTATCAAGGCAGAGCCGTACTTCGTATGAGATAGCGTAGTGGCTACCTTGAATACAGGCGTATCTGGAGTCACTGAGTAGGGTTCTTCTGAGATGGCATCTTCTACTTTTATTTCTTTGGCATCTTTTTTATCCACTCTCATCGCAAATTCCATATCCCTATCGGATAAAATACCTATGACTTGTCCTGCTTTTCTGACCGGCAGATGTCTGATGTTATGTGTAGTCATTAGAGCTTTTGCATCCGCTAAGGATTCGTCGAATCCTACAGAGTGAGGATTAGAGTGCATTACTGATTTTATGAGTAGAGTTTCCATATAAAAACTTTCTGTTGGATTAATGATAAAAACAGTTTACAATCAGGTTTAATTTTAAGCAAAAGTAAAATTTTATGAGCAATTTTTCCAGATTGATAATTAGAATGCTGTGTATTTTTGTGTTTGCTGCTTGCGGAAGTGGTGGAGAGAATTCTCAGGAGAAGTTCCGTTTAGTGCAAGCTAGTCCAGAATTATCTGCAATTGATTTTGAGTTAGGAAGCGATGTTTTGGTAGAGGAGATTGCGTATGGAGATGCTAGTGGATTTGTAGATGCTACTGAAGGTAAGGCGGTGCCTTTGAGAGTAAAGTCAGATCTTAGTGTATTGCCTCTATATAATAAGGAAATTGCGATCGCCGAGGGTTCCACTACGAGCGCGTTTTTTATTGGTGAACCAGGAGCATATGACATTGTAAGTGTGAAAGAAGATTTTCCTAGGGATACAGGAGGCAAGGTTTCTTTTCGTGTTGCAAATATGTCACCCACAGTGGCATCGGTGGATGTTTATCTGTTGGTAATTGGTACTGAGATAGAGGACACTACTCCTTTGGCTAAGGCAGTAGCTTATAAAACAGTTCAGCCCACCTATGTTCAATTTGATCCAGGAACTTATGCAATTGTTTATACTGAAGCTGGAACTACTAAGGAAGTTAGGGTGGTAGAAGGTTTTAACTTTCAAGCCGATAAGGGGTATACGCATATGTTGATAGATAAGATAGGAGGGGGAAAACCCCTAAGTTCCCGAATTATCGAAGATTTCTAAGAAACTTTTATTTTCTTGTTCTTTTTCATGGATAATACTTTTTAGATGTGCTAAGGTGAACAAGTTGAAAGACCTTTTTGGTACCGAAGACTTGATCTAGTTTCCCTAGTCCCTTGTCTCCGTGCAATTTTTAAAGTGCGAAATTAAAAAGAGTCCGATCGCCTTAATTATATTTTATAGTTAAGTTTGTGGGTAATGATTTAGAAAGTCGAGAGTAAGGAAACGCGCTGGAGATAATTGTAATCGAAGATTTAGGGAAAGTTTTTTATCTTAGTAGATAAAAAATATTGCAGCTATTTTCACGATTTCATCTTGTCACTTACCTTTGTTAAATTAGAGATAGACGATATTGTTAGGAGAAGAAAGAGTGAATATTTACGTAGGTAATCTACCATACTCAGTGACAGATGATAAATTAGTTGAAATTTTTTCCAAATTTGGAGCAGTTTCAACAGCAAGAGTTGTACAAGACCAATATAGCGGAAGATCGAAAGGTTTCGGGTTTGTTGAAATGGAATCTTCGGAAGAAGGTAACAAGGCAATAGCTGAACTTAACGAAACAGAATTTGATGGAAGATCAATTGTAGTTAACGAAGCACGCCCAAGAGAAGACAAGGGTGGATCCGGTGGTGGTGGACCAAGACGTTCATCTGGTGGACCAGGTGGAAGTAGAGGTGGACCTGGCGGCGGCGGAAGAGGCGGATTTGGCGGCGGCGGTGGAAGAAGTGATCGCGGTGACAGAGGTGACCGTGGTGATAGAGGCGGAAGAGGAAACTATAATAGATAGTATATCTTCTCCGAATAAAAAGGGGCCCATGTGGCCCCTTTTTTAATGTGTAAATTTTGCGAAATCTCTTTAGATTGCCAGATAGATTAAAAAGCTGTATTTTGCGGCCAGATTGAATCAATATTGGAGATTATAATGAAGAGTTTTCTATCTTATATGGTGTCATGCTTAGGTGTGATCGGAGCTACTGCTTCTAGTGTTGTAGCTGGAACATTATCGGCAACAGTAAATACTTCTAAGGGGGCAATAGAGATAGCCTTCTTTGAAACTGAAGCCCCAGTAACTGTTGCGAATTTTTTAAATCTTACAAAAAGAGGATTTTATAACGGTATTACTTTTCATAGAGTGATACCTAATTTTATGATCCAAGGTGGAGATCCAGATGGTATGGGTACTGGTGGTCCTGGGTATAATTTTAAGGATGAGTTTAGTTCTAATCTTAAACATTCTACTCCTGGGATCTTATCTATGGCTAACAGAGGTCCAGGTACCAATGGTTCACAATTTTTTATTACTCATACTGAAACACCTTGGTTAGACGGTAAGCATACTGTTTTTGGTAAAGTAACTAAGGGACAAGATGTTGTAGATGCTATTGTGCAAGGCGATGTAATTAAAAGTATAGATGTTCATGGTGATACTGCACCATTATTTAAGAGTACAGAAGCACAAATTAAAGAATGGAATGCTGTTCTAGATAAGAAGTATCCTGCTAAATAGACTAATAGTTTCTATCAATGAAACCACTTAGTTTAGATATAAGGGAGAGTAAGCTTTTATTACTCTCCCTTTTTTTTATTCTATTTCCACAGAGTATCCTAGCGGATGAAAATTCAGGGATGTATTCTGAGAATAGAATTGTAGCAGATTTATTTATCCCTACCTTGGGAAAGAACTTTGATTCGCAAGCATTTATATTCAGAGAAAGTAAGGAAAGTCTATTTGGGTTTGATTGTAGCGTAACTAACGCACATACAACTATGGGTTCCGTATTTAAGGTAGATGGTGAATCCTATTTATGTGGACTGAGATACGAAGCAAGAATTAGTCCCAGATTCCGTATTCAGGGAAGTCTAACAGGGGTAAATACTGGAGGCGGGATATTTGATTCTGCTATAAGCAACTGGCATCAGGCATTTAGTCTACCTAATGGTTCTAGGGGTAGGAGTGATGAAAATCAGTATGATGTTGAAGGTATAAATGAAGATGGTGGTAGATTTCTTTTAGAAAAGGAAGAGTTTGGACTTTTAGATCCGCAAATTTATGCAAGCTATTTATTAAATGAGGGAGAAGGAAAGCATAAATTCTTTTTAAATTCGGCTTTGAGTATGCCTATCCACGGAAGTCAATTTGGTTCTAAAACGCCAAATTTGTTATTGGGCTTGAGCTATGCACGGAATTTATCCAACTCGATTCTAAATGCCGGTATGGATATTACCATTAGAACTGATCTAAGTGATTTAGGCATTGATTATAAGCCATTGTCCTTAGGTGCGAATATCGGTTGGACATACTTCCTAACAGATTCATTGGCTTTTGTAAGTTCTTCATTCATGCAAACGTCGACCATAGATAATATAAGTAATTTCCCAGCGGGAGTGTGGTATGTTGATCTAGGACTTAGGACTGATATTATTTTTAATGTGCCATTAGAGATCGTTATCAGGGAGAATTTTTATCATTCTAATTCTACAGCAGATGTGTCTTTGCTTTTAAAAGTTTTGAAATTCTAACTATTATGCGTTACCTTTTGTTTCTAATGTTTTTATTGATCCCTTTAAATTCGACAGCGTATCAAGATATTAAAGCTAAAGAGCTGGTTCTTAGGGCTATTCAGCATTGGCGTGGGGAGTTTTCTTATACTGAATCTGAGATGACCGTGCATAGAGAAAGTTATGAAAAATCTTTAACTCTGAAGGCTTGGACAAAGGGTAGGACAGAAAGTTTAGTTAGATTTGTAAAGCCGGCAAAAGACGCTGGAAATGCTACTTTGATGAAGGGCGAGGATGTTTGGACTTTTAATCCTAGAACAAATAGAACAGTTAGAATTCCCCCTTCAATGAAGGGCCAGAGCTGGATGGGATCAGACTTTTCATATCAGGATCTTTCGAAGGATGATGATATTATCGATCAATATGAGCATTCAGAGTCCCCAAGTGTGAATGTAGATAAGAGGATAAGAACTATAATTTCTATCCCTCATGATAGCGCGCCAGTAGTATGGGGAAGAGAGGAGCTAGATATTAGGGAGGATTTAATTATTGTAGAGCATCGCTATTATGATCAGGATGGGAAACTGGTTAAGAAATTGGTTGCTACGGAAGTAGGGATGTTAGGTGGAAGACTTTATCCAATAAAAGCTAGGATGACTAATTTAGAAACGGGAGAATGGACTGAAATTAATCATCTCAGTGCAGATTTTACTTCGGAAATTCCAGATAGTACTTTTACAAATCTTAATTTAGAGTCTCATGCAAAATGAGTATCGATCTAGCCTTTAAAATTGGCTTAAGAAATATAACAAGGAATAAAAAGCGCACTAAAATTACGATTTCTGCAATTGCATTTGTTACGGTTGCTTTAGTGTTTTTTGTATCTCTTCAACTTAGTGCTTATGACACATCAATCGCTGTTAGTACTTCCGTCATTCACGGGAATATTCAAGTTCAGGCAAGAGATCATTTGCGTGAAGGTGATATTGATTTAAATTTTATTGAATTTGATGAGGCTGCAAATAAAAGAATTGCTAGTTTAAACGGTGTCCTAGCTATTACTAGAAGGGCGGAAGGTTTTGGTCTATTTTCTTCAAGTGATAGAACTTATGGTGCGAAGTTACTGGGAGTTGATCCCCTTAAGGAAAAAGAAGTCTCTACTATACCCAATGTTATTAAGAAGGGTAGATTCGTTGAAAGTGGGCCGGAGGTTGTATTAGGAGTACATTTTGCGAATAATCTGAAAGTTGATGTTGGTTCAGAGATTAATATGATCGCCCAGGGGCAAAAGGGGGAAGTAGTTGCTGAGGTATTTAAGGTAGTAGGAATTTTTGAATCAGGTTTGAGGGAGATTGATACATCATTGGTGGAGATACCTTTAGAGTACTTTCAAGAAGTTTTTATGCTTGAAAATGGAATTCATTCATTAGTTATAAAAACTGATCGTATTAATGGAACGGAATTGATAGCTGAAAGAATAGGGGAGATATTAAGTGATTTAGAAGATATCAAGCTAGAAGTTCATACTTGGGAGCATCTAGTCCCCGGACTTAAGCAGATGATTCAAATGGATATGGCTATTGGTTCAGTCTTTCATTTAACTCTACTTTTAGTGGTAGGTTTTTGTTTAGTTAATACTTTTACGATGTCTGTTCTTGAGAGGAAGAAAGAATTCGGAGTGATGAGAGCACTTGGGTCAGGCGTTAATAATATTAGCTTGATGATATTTGTAGAAGGGCTAACACTTACATTGATTGGGATTATCCTTGGAGTTGGATTGGGTTGTTTGTTAGTTTATTATTTTAATATTGTAGGTTTTCAGATTCCTGGTAGTGAAGAGATTTCTGTAAGGCTTAATTTGCAATCGACTGTATATCCATGGGTTACTTTAAGATCACTTTTTATAGGCCCAAGTTTACTTTTCTTAATGAGTATCTTTTCTTTAATTTATCCGTCTAGAGAGCCTAAGAGAATAGAGCCTTCGGAGGTACTAAGAACATGATCGGTTTTAGTGCTTTATCCAAGATATCTTTTAGAAATGTGTGGAGGAATAAAAAGCGATCATTTCTTACTTTGGGTGCTATTGCTGTTGGAGTCCTTAGTACTTCTATGTTAAGTGCCCTTCAAGCAGGAGCAAGAGCTCAGATAGAAGAAGACTCAGTGCGTAATCTTTTAGGTCATATAAAAATAGCTAACACTGATTACTTCGATGACCAGGTAGCAATAAATTCAATTGAACCACTTGAAGGTTTGTTAAATTTAGTTCAGGTCCATGGGGCTAAGGTTTCAAGTAGGGTTAAAGTGTCCGCAATTATAATGAGTGAGAGAAAGAGCAGGCCAATTACATTAGTTGGTATTGATCCTAAGGAAGAAGAGAAAGTAAGTATTCTTGATCAGAAGGAGTATGTTGCGACAGGGGAACCTTTAAAAGATGAAGGTGATCAAGGGATAATTTTAGGTCGGAAATT
This sequence comes from Bdellovibrionota bacterium, assembly GCA_044351785.1. Lineage (GTDB taxonomy): Bacteria > Bdellovibrionota_C > UBA2361 > SZUA-149 > DAOLCO01 > JAIYCX01. Next base: position 2,847 of record JBILFC010000106.1, on the reverse strand, counting down.
AATTGAAGATTTAAAAACGCAGGTTGGAAAAAGAATCGTAATTTTAACCCAGGATATTGATGGGAAAGTTTCAGAGAGAGGGTTTAGGATTAAGGGTGCTTATAAATCTGAGTTAGAAGCTACTGAGAAAGCATATGCTGTAAGTGGTATTAGAACTATTCAGAATATGTTAAAAATGGGTAACAAGGTTTCTGATATTAGCATCGTTTTAGATGATATTTATAAGATTGACTCCCTTAGGACTAAGCTTAAGGTGAAATTCCCTAATGCAGATATTCGAACTTGGACAGAAGTAGAACCCTTCCTTCAAGCTGTAGTAAAGTTGCAAAATGGGGTGCTGGTACTATGGTATGGGATAGTTTTGTTGGCTGTCTTTTTCGGAGTGGTAAACACTTTATTTATGATGGTATTTGAGAGGGAGAGAGAGTTTTGTTTATATAGAGCATTAGGTTTGGGCAATTGGTCTTTAACTTTTCAAATCATGATGGAAGTTTTTGTTTTATTAATTTTAGGATCGATATTGGGGATGGTTTTATCATATTTTGTTGTGGGTTATCTTTCTGTTAGTGGTATTCCACTGGATATGTTTTCGGATGGTGCTGGATTGTTGGGCATAAGAAGCATTGTGTATCCTAAATTGCTTTTTTCAAAAGTTATATTTTTTGTGAGTTTAATTTTCATAGTTTGTATATTGGGAAGTATATTCCCTGCAAGAAAAGCGGTAGGTTTAAGAGCAACAGAAGGGTTAACTAAATAGTATGGATTCAATTTCTATTAATAATTTAAGTAAGTCTTATAGAAGTGTAGAAGGGGAGAAGTTTGCTCTAAGAGATGTTAGTTTCCAAATTCAACCAGCAGATCTTCTAGTTATAAGTGGTCCTTCTGGTTCTGGTAAATCTACATTGTTAAATCTCTTAGCTGGTCTTGATGTGCCAACGTCTGGAACTGTTAAGTTTGGATCTTCTACTATATCAAGTTTGACTGATGCCGAGAGAGAGGAGTTTCGACTATGGAATGTAGGATTCATTTTCCAGTCATATAATTTAATTCCGGTTCTTTCTGCGGTTGAGAATGTAGCATTTGTTTTAGAACTTCAAGGTGTCAAGAAGAAGGAGAGGGAATCCAGAGCTAAGCAAATTTTAGCGGAAGTTGGTTTAGAAGGATTTGATAATAGAAGGCCACATGAACTCTCTGGTGGTCAGCAACAGAGAGTAGCAATAGCTAGAGCCATGGTGTCAAGGCCTAAGTTGGTTTTAGCTGACGAGCCGACTGCCAACTTAGATACTGAAACAGCTAAGAGTTTAATGAATTTAATGAGAAAGTTTAATCAAGAGCATGGAATTACTTTTGTGTTTTCAACTCATGATGCATTAGTTATTAGTTATGCTAAGAGAATTATTAAGCTGAGAGATGGTTTAGTTCAAAGTGATGAAATTCTGTAAATTTCTAGTAATTTTTGTCCTGATATTTTGCTCCTCTACAAGGGCTGAGGAGCTAATAGATTTCAGTGGTCATCTTAAGTTGCGATCATCTTTTTTTCAATATGATAAAAATTCCTTTCAAGATTTTCAGGGGGTAGAAGAGGGTGCTCTTAATGATTATAATTTTAGGCCGAGAGTTAATATTGGGAAGGATAAATTTAATGTTAATATTGAAGCGGAGTTTAATGGAGTTGGTGGAAGTGCAAAAAGATCTTTTGAAGCTTTTAATCTAGGTATCCCTCTACTTCAGAATGATGATAATAGACTTTTTAATCTGAGCACTAAAGAGGGAGAGGATGGGTTTTCAAGAGTTTCACGACTTGATCGCTTATCATTTTCTTATGAGACTGAACGTGCGAATATTAAAGTAGGAAGGCAGGCTTTTTCTTACGGTAAGGGAATAGCGTTTTCCGTACTAGATGTATTTAATCCCTTTTCACCAACTGCGTATGATAGAGAGTTTAAGGTTGGTGAGGATATGTTTACTTTTAAGGGGATTTTGTCAGAGGAAGTTAATGTGCAGTTGGTTGGAGTTGGTAGGAGAGAGGGTGATAGTTCTTTCGGATCTATTTTAAATTATCAGAGAGAAGGATTTGATGTAGGGGTTTTGTTAGGTTCAAATTGGGGTGACTTATTTTCAGGTTTAAGTGTTTCTAAGACAATTGGGGACTATATAATCAGGCTGGATACATCACTATTTGATACAGAAAATAGTGGCTTAGAGACTAATTTTCTTTTTAATATTGATCGGGGGCTTGAAGTTTTTGGATTTGAAACATATGTATTTATAGAGTACTTCTATTCAGGGCTTGGAGAAGGATCTTCATCTTATTCAACACTTAATGTTGATTTAATTGAAAGAGTAAGAAGAGGAGAATTATTTACTTTATCCAAGCAGTATGTGAGTACAGGCTTTAGAGTTCAGTTAAATGATCTTGTAGAGTTAAATTATTTATTGATTGGAAACTTATTAGATTTTTCAAGCGTGCATAGACCATTTATCGCGCTTGAACCAAGTGATAATACTCGAATTAGAATTGGTGTTGCTATTAACGAAGGATCAAGAGGAGATGAATTTAAAGGCTTTAATGTGAATGAACTTAATTCTTATGTTTCAACTAGTAACCAAGCATTCCTTCAGTTAGCATATTATTTTTAAAGAATATTAGCCTCCGATCATCCTAAGTGTCAGTTAAGAGGGCTGATCCTCATTCACGAGATTCCTCCCTAATTGGCATTACGTCTCTTGGGATATCGCTAACTGAATTGACAGGCACGTACTGCACATCGAATGTTCCTTCATAACCAAAAAGGTTTCCCCAGAATTTATTGGAAACTATAACAGAAATTTTGAACTTTTGTTCTT
>JBILFC010000169.1:0-6615 GCA_044351785.1 Bdellovibrionota bacterium | reverse complement strand
TTCACATTTACTTTTGGAAGATAATCAATCTCGTTAAAGCGTAGATCCCATAGTTGATGATTAGCCGGATCTTGAGTCATTGACCATAGCCTATCAAATGAACAATTTATTTTTGTTTCTATGTAAAGTGGAAGAACTTTCATATAAAATTAAGGGATCGATTAAATCAATTGCCATAAATCACACAACAATTCAGCTTGTTACTACGGTATAATCTTAGTAATACTTTAAGATATTAGCCTACCTACTAACTTAAGCCTCAGTAATTATTTCTCTTTTTCAGTAATTTAATATTTTTCTTGGCTAAATTTTCTTGGTAAATGTTCGAAGTCTTACCTTTGAAAGATTTTTGCATTCTCCTAGAGGTTATAGATTTCAATCTATAGGCTATATTTAGGTTCTTTTTAATATTTTCTAATTTAACTTTTGAAAAGTTTCATTTTATTTCTGATGCTAGACGTAATCTCCCCTTAGGGCGTGATGCCTTAGATTTAATTTCTTAGATGTTAAGGTTAATAATCTATGTAGCGAGTAGTATGCTTGCCCTTGGCCTTAGAGGCGGATAGAATGCCCCTGGTGGAAGGATAAGTTCAAAGTGCCCTTTCTTCCAAGATTCATAGATTCTATAGCACTCTTCTTTAAAGGTACTATAGACCGATCTAAATTGCTTAGCAGTTTCCTGACATGTACTTTCACAGGTTGGAGTTGTGCTGAACTTCTTGGGTTTATATTTTTTATATATGCTTTGATAACGTAATTTAGCCGCTCCCATTACAGGAAAGCCATCTGTTTCTCTCTTCAGACTGTATTCTTCCTCAGTTTCTTGTATGCTAGCAAGAAGCTCGTCCTTTAGCTCGCTATCAGACTTATTCTTATATTCCTTAAAGCACCTCTTCCAAAAAAACGGATCACATTGAAACACTCTTGGTCCCCCTCCAATGGTTGAGATACTTTCTACTAGTGTTGAGATAGACTTATCAGTAAAATCTTCTCTAGGAAGTCTTTTTTCTATCAAACTATCACTAATCCATCTAAAGCTCCGAGTCTCACCTCCATTTAGCTCATGCCAGGAGGAGAAACCCTCCCAGTCATTGATAGATTCTACTAAATTAGAGGCTACAGGATTTGAATAAATATAGTTTAATTTATTCATTACAACTTCAGGTGTAAGTAATTCAGTGGCTTTAAACTTCGTTGCCCAGAGTCTTTTATTAGAGACTCCTGTAAGTCGGTTGATTATCCCAGATAGTTCACCCTGAAAGTAGCCCATAAAGGTACTAAGGGTAGCAGGATCGGTATAGATGGTGACTATCATATGATAGTGGTTACCCATAAAGACTATGGCATTGATAACGATGCCAGTGTACTTTTCCTGCGTTCTAGCAAGCAGTCCTCCTAAAAGAAGTTCCATGAACTTATTCGGGACAAAGGGCAGGCCTTCAGATGTCCTATTGGTAATATGATAAACCTTGTTAAAACGGAAAAGACGTCTCTGACCACTCATGAGTATGGATTCCTGATAAAATATTTGCGTTTATATGGAGGTAGGTTCTTATTAGAGCTTCATTGGGAAGCTATGGCCTACATATAACTTATCGTAGAAAGTTTGCGAGTGTGCACAAAAAAGTGAAATAATTTAGGAAATAGAGTGATTTAAAATGGTAGGGAGGCTGGTAGTTTAGGGGTAGTTATGTTAAGCCTCGGAGCTACATTAGACTATTAATATAGGATCTAGAGTCTATGGCTTCACCCATTCACAACTGTCCCGTCTGTAAGGACGCTCTACAAGCTGATGCGCTAAAAGTAGATCCAAATAAATATTATCCCTTCTGTTCAAAAAAATGTCAGAACAAGGATTTGGGGAACTGGGTGTTTGAGAACTACCGCGTTCCAAGTAATGAGAGGGTGGTTGATGATGAGGGGCAGGAATGAGACAATATATAAAACCTCCTAGTTTGAAAAGTATTTTTCTGTAGAGATTCAAAGTGGTAGGAAGGCTAATAGTCTAGATATTAGTGACATTCTACCAGGACTATTTTTTAATCTTTAAAAAAGTTGATGCACGCACACGTGTACATGACAATAGGGATTTATACCTATGATTTTTATTATGATAATGTTGGTTAATATGCAGCTGATATACTAGAAAGTAGTGTGTGAATAATAATATATTAGTGAGTTTAGATTATCTACATGGAATCAAAATTTATCGAACAGCTAGAGAACGGCATTTTTCTTGAAGATCGTAATATCTTAATACCATGGACTATACCTTTATCTCAATTGAACACATTACCGGTGCCTTTTAAATTTAGTGAACCTAATGCTCATGAATGGGAGTGGTCATTGGACTCATGTTTGATGCTTGGAGGACTTAAGTTGTCTCTCAATAAGAGATACAATAAAGAATTTGGAGATGAACCTTTTACTTCCATCGGAAATAGCATCCTTGCAGGGGGAAGTTACGAAACTTCTGTTTCTAAGTTTAGAGAAGTGCATAAGCATTTTATAGCAATTTTTGGTGAGCCAGATTACCAGAAGAAGAATGAGATATCTAATTGGAAGATCAAAGAAACTACGATTTCACTTTATGTCTGGGAAAAATTTGACTGGTTTTGTGGGTTACAAATATATTTAGGAGAGTTTAAATAAAACTCACTAACAATAGAAGTCACCGGATTTCCGCACTTAGTGCGAAATTCTGTGCTACAAACATGATATCATCAATCCTTTACAGATATGCGAGTAAATTAGCCTAACTACAGGGATTTAAATTGGTAGGGAGGCTAATAGGATATTATAAATTAATCGATAGGATTGTGTAAATTCTTAAATCCAATTTCTTTAAAATCCTTAACATTTCTAGTAGCGAAGTTTGTGACTCCTGCCCTTAGTAAGGTATAGCCTAGGCGATAGTCAAATATCTTGTAGGCTTGTCCTGAGAGTTTTTGTGTAGCTTTCCAAGTTGGTTCCATGGTGCCAATCGAATATTCTAGGACTTTCCAGTTAGGATTCGAACGAAGCTCTAAGCAGATATGGCTAGCGGATTTTGAATCGTAGGGACTTTTAAAGACATTTTTATTCTGTAGCAGTATGAAGAGCTCTACTAATACTAGATCGCAAATAATGAAGTCTCTATTTTCAGTCATTTCGGCGAAGTAGTTTTTAGCACTAGCATGCTCTTTGCAAGAGTCATCAAGGTAGTAAAGAAGAATGTTTGTATCACAAGAATGCATGAGGATAATTAGTTATCTCTAGTATTCGCGATCTTTCTTAAATCGCTTGGGTCAGTTATCTTAAGGCCTAAGTCTTTGGGCTTAGGCATCGTCCAGGTTGGCTTAGAGCTATCTTTGTTAAGAATCTGGGGATGAAAAAGTAGTATTTGTTCAGCCCCACGCCTAAGAAGTTCAGCAAGAGAGTATTCCAATTTCTCAGCTAAGAACTTGAGATCATTATATAAATAGTCAGGTAGTTGAATTTGTAATTTTTTCATCTTACATCAATTCTACATCTACATTGAAATGATGTCAAGATAATTCTAGAAATACCCTCTAACTCCAACTAGAACTGATTGTCCAGCTAGTGGTGCAAGGTCCTTAATGAATGAAGAATGTACTCTTGCTTCTTCGTCTGTAAGGTTTAATCCTTTTAAGTATAGGCTCAAGTTCTTATTCTCAGCATAAGGAAGGTTATACTCTAAAGTGAGGTTAAGCATCTGATAAGCATCAGTTGCTAGCTCGTTGTCAGCGGTATTAGAAGCTGTGCCTACGAATACGCCTTCTGTGACCGCTGAAAACTTATCTTTATATCCATATCTAAGTTTAGCTATTGTTCTTAAGGGCGGAATTCTTGGAATATTTGAATCGTTATCAGTATCTTTCGCTCTTAGATATTCAAACTGTCCACCAAGGTCAAATTCATGCGATCCTAAATCTAAGACTTCATGTAGATGAAAAGTTGATTCAAATTCTGCTCCGTAGAATCTCGCATTTACACCATTGTATGCAAACTGATTGAATCCTTCAACTTCTTGATTGTTAGATGCAAGATTAATGTAGTTGAAGTATTCTTGAATAAATAAGTTAGTGGTAGTGGTTATTAATCCTTTGTTTTTCTTTAGGGTAAGATCTAGTCCAAGGGAGTTTTCGTTATTTAGATTTAAATTCCCTAATTCAGCAATTTGTCTAGCCGCATGGATACCATCAGCGAACAGTTCTGTAGCTGATGGAGCTCTTTCTGCATAGGCGAGTGATAATCCAGTTAAAATACCGGCCTTTTCATCTATAGTATACGAAAGTCCAGTCGAGACTGAAAATGGGTTATAAGATTTAGTATTGATATCCATATTTGGATTTATAGATACAAATTCATATCTAGAACCAAATTGTAATTTTAGATCATCATCAAGTAATGGGTATTCTTCAAAGAAAAATAAACCAGGAGCGATTCTGTCTGATCCAGGAAGAAACGCTTCTTCGCCCTCAACATCAAAGGAATTATATTCAAACTGTGTACCTATTGTCCCAATAAAATTTTGTATGGGGGCATGGGAAAGTTCTCCTCTGACTTCCATCGAATCACTTGAGAATCTTGTCCCAGCTGTTGCTCCTTCTAACTCTGCATGATCATAATTAGAAAATGCAGATGATACTTTTATTCTTTCTATGTTCTTCGAGACATCTCTAATTTCAGCTCTTTGTTCTAGCTTGTATTGCTCAAGGTCAATTTTAACGCCTGCAGCGTCTTCTTCGTTATGTTCATCATGTTCTTCTTCAGCATGCATTTCATGAGAATCTTCGTGAGCATGTTCATCATGAGCGTGCGCTTCTTCTTCGTGATCTTCTTCTCCATGAGCGTGAGCATGGCCAGGGATTCCGTACTTGCTTCCATACCCAGAGAACGCAAAACCTACATATCCTTTGTCCCAAGCGTAGCTAGTGCCTATTGTTCCAGTTCTTGATCTAGAGTCTGAGTTATCAAGTCTATACTTAACTTGATCATCATGTCCTTCTTCACTTTCATGGCCATCACCATGCTCATGATTTTCAAGTTCTTCTGCTTCTTCCTGTGCTCTTAACTGTGAACTTTCAGCGAATCCTGGAATTCTTTGATTATCTGTTTCTTGCATCAGACCTGATAGGTGCCAGTTTATAGTCCCCGAGTGTAACTTTACTGCTTTACCTTGCGCAGAAATAGCACCTGTTAGTTCATCGTTTACAGTTTGAGTTCTTAAATCGAAATGGCCTTCTATCGGTTCACTAAGTTCTTTTATTGGAATTGAATTGGAGTTTGTATTAACTACTCCCCCAATAGCAGAACTTCCATAAAGTAGAGTTTCCGGTCCACGTAGAATCTCAATTGAATCTACTGTTAAGGGGTTAATAGTTACTTGATGATCTTCGCTCATATTAGATAGGTCCATCGATCCTATTCCATTAGAGAGTACTCTAATTCTATCTCCACTATTTCCTCTTATAACCGGTCTACTGGAACTAGGACCAAAGTAGTTAGATCTCACACCCAATTCAGAGGATACGGTTTCACCTAAGGTTACAGCAGATTTGGAAGGAATGTGCGCGCTATCAATTACGGAAACAGGGTCGGTGCTATCAAATAAGCTATAATTTCTTGGATCCGCATTGATAGTGATGGTAGTAAGATCTTTCTCTTCGAAATGGTTGTGTAGATGATAATCTGAGTCAGCGTGCTCATGCTGGCTAGCCTTTGGTTCATCCTTTTTGCTGTCATCACAAATAGCTAGTGCAGGTAAAAAGCTGATAACTAATGGGATTAATTTAAGTAGTTTCATTGGAGAGCTCTTCATTTAATTGCTTATAATAAGGATATTTGACTTTGTTACCACTAATGCGAAGGAGTTGCAATAGCGGAGACCGTGAAATATTTTAATTATTCTTATTGCAAAGGATTCGCAATAGTGGTAATTGGTTGATAAAGTGGAAGCAAATGTTTTAAATCTTCCCTTAGCTAGGGAAGTTTAGGTTTTATATATCGGAGGGTGATCTGATGAGTACAGTGAGTTACAAGGCTTTGGCCTTGTGGGCTCAGGCGACTGAGACCATAGCGGTGGATACGTGGAGTTCTCTCTTTACTTCTGGATCTCCCTTAGAGGGGGTGAAGGAAGCAACTATGAGAAATTTTCAGAAGATTTTTGAAAAGCTTACGAGGCACAATATCGGCTCTGAGTTTTTTGAAGTTACTGTTGTTAGTTGCAAGGCAGATCTTAAGGATTGTGCCCAGCAACTAATGAAGTTTCTCAAGCAGAGAAATCTTTGGCTTGCTAAGTGGGATATTGACACTGCTGAGTGTCTTTTTTTGTTTCTTCAATACAAAGGCCAGCTTAAGAGGGCTAAGGCTAGAGTAAGGAAGAGTAAGAAAAGATATGTAAGTTTTGGGGTACATCTTTTGAGTTTAACTTTGCTTAGCTCAATGAAGAGTGCGCCGAACTTAGTAGCAGAAGTCTTTCAGGGCGTCTTTAAGCAAGTGGAGATCTTACAGCTTTTGAATGCTCTTAGAGGTGAAAAGGTTGAATTGACGCCAGCACTGGGGGCTATTTTCTATCGCTTAAATAAGCGTGGACAGGAAATCCCCTTGGTA
>JBILFC010000323.1:0-3156 GCA_044351785.1 Bdellovibrionota bacterium | reverse complement strand
TACCTTTGGTTGGAGTGGGGTAAAACTTTACTTCATGATTGGACTTCCAACTGAAACCGATGAAGATATTCTAGGTATAGTGACTTTAGCTAAAAAATTAAAATCTCTTGAATCCTCTAGAGGTAAGGAAATAGTAGTAAGTGTTTCAACTCACGTACCTAAACCTCACACTCCTTTTCAATGGGCAGAACAAATCCCACCAGAAGAGACAAAAAGACGACAAAGAATTATCGCTGATGGCCTAAGAAGACTAGGGGTAACTTTTAGGTATCATGATGCATTTTCAACATTTCTTGAAGGCATATTCTGTAGAGGAGGAAGAGAATTAGCTCCCGTAATAGAGAGAGCTTATCAGCTAGGAGCAAGACTTGATGCCTGGCAAGAACATTTATCAGAAAAAATTTGGATGGAGGCATTTTCTGAGTGTGGGCTAGACCCCTACTTTTATCTAAGAGAACGGACAGAAGAAGAAATTTTACCTTGGGAACATCTTAGTTGCGGCATAGATAAGAATTATTTTTTAAAAGAATATAAAAGAGCTACTAGAGAAAAATTAACCCCTGATTGTTTAAAAACATCATGCTCTATTTGCGGTGCATGTAATTACGACACTAAAAGAAATATTCTCTGGCCTAGAGAAGAGACCGAAAAGAAATTATTCGGAAGATTACTTTCGACAGAAGAGCTACTAAACAAAGAAGTGAACTCTTTAGGTAGGGCACACACTAATAAGGCATTAACCAATCCGATTGAACGACTCAGAGTTCGATATGAAAAGCTTGATACCTTTAGATTCTTGGGTCACTTGGAACTTTCTCACATTTTCCATAGGTCAGGAAGGAGAGCAAATCTTCCTATCGCCTACAGTCAGGGGCATCACCCGCTTCCAAGATTCGCCTTCGGTCCAGCTCTTTCCTTAGGGGTAGAAAGTAGAGCTGAGTATGTAGATATTTTCTTATATGAACATAATGAGATAGACTTCTTAATCTCTAAATTTAATGAATGCCTACCAAAAGGCATCAAACTACTTAGTGCGACTAAAGTTCCGCTCCTTCATGCATCGCTACAAGAATCTTTAATTAGTGCTAGCTATTCTTGTGAATTCATTAAAGAGCCAAAAGGCATTTTTGCTAATTCAAAACCATCAATAGAACAAATATTGGCCACTGAAATAGTGAAAATAAAGAAGGCGAAAAAGAAAGGTCGAAGAAAAGTTGGGGTCGACATGGAAGTAAGATTACCACTTTCTACGTTCCTTAGTAATTTTGACCTCTCTGAAAATCGCATTGATTTTACGATCTTAACTGGAGTTGGCTTAATTTCACCTTCCCCCATTGAAATAGTCAAACAATTAACGGAGCTCCAATTAGGAGATTTTATTTTAGTTAAGTCTGAGGCTCTTTTTGCTAACAATAATCATCCAAATATGCGAATTACAGTTAATAAAAATAGATTAAATAATTCATTTCAATTTGATACCCAAGCAGTATAGGTAAGATATGGCAGTAGATAAAGAATATAGAATTTTAATAGTTGAAAGAGAAGCGGATGCAAGAGAGCGGATAGCAAGCTCCCTAGCTATGGCCGATCTCAGTTCTTCTATCGCGGAAGAAAAATCAGTTGCGCGCGCTATAACTCACCTACTTAACGCAGATCTTAATGTGCTAGTTACAGGACCTTCCCTAGACATAGAAGAAATTAAAAAACTGACTTCAACTCCCTCCTCTTTCGGGAAACGTGTTACAATTTGTTTTGATGAAGATATCGCGGAACAAATTAATTGTAAAAATACACTTCGACTTCCTTTCTTACCTGAAGATGGTAGACTAGCAATTCTTCATGCGTTTAATCAAAAGGCTCAAATCGAAACCCCAGAACACGAGGAGCCTAGAGTAAGCGAGGCTATGCAATTAGCATTTGTAATTTCCAGACTTGCAGATAGGCTTCTTAGGGTTCAGGAAATTCTAAAGAAACAGTCTAAAGAATTAAAACTTCAATCTGCCTCAATCCCTGAAGCAGTAAACACAATTATTGCTGGTGCAAGTAAGATTAGACATGGTCAGGAGCAGGAAGATATAAAAGCCCTAATTGATACAATGTTTAAATAAGAATGAAGGAGAAAGGGCTTAAAATTCCTCTAAAAATTGCCATTTGCACTTGGTCATACGGTATTGGAGGCGGGGCGGGGCGAATGGAAACCTACTACTATCAGAACTACGATAGAGAACTTTTCGACCCTCATATTATAAGCTTAGTAACACGTCCTACGGATAGTCCTTCGTATGATGAAAATATTCCATTTATTCAAATTGACCAGAAGAATAGATTTTTTCATTTAGTAGAAGTTCTTCAAGATTTCGACATAGTTCAATTCCAAGGTAGCTTCAATCCACTAGTTTGCGAAGCGAGCAAATTTATTAAAAAACCTCACATACTTCTGGAAGTACTTCACAACATAGAAGACGGGGCACTCTTTGAAAACATAGATGGGACCATTTCTGTCTCAACTGCAGTTGATAAAGTTCAAAAACCACAAATTAACAGAAAAACAATTTTAAATGGCATTAAGATTAAGGACTTTCCATTTAAAGCTAAAGATCCTATTAAAGAAAAGATAATACTCTTACAAGTTGCAAGAAGAGAAAAAGTTGCAATAAACTTAGACGAAATAGCTTCTGAGATTTTAGCTCTCGATCCAAGAATTGAGATCTGGATAGCAGGAGGCGAACATAACTTCCCTTCAACAGATAGAATAAAATTTCTTGGGGTCCAGAAAAACATTGTAAGCCTTTATCATCAAGCGCACTTCATGGTCCTACTAAGTAAAGAAGAACCCTTTGGCCTTGTCGCACTTGAGAGCATGGCTTGCGGTACCCCCGTAATACTGAGCAAATCAGGTGGCTTCCTTGATATCATAAAAGATAATTCTCAAGGCTACCTAGTCGAAGGACCAACAAAAGAAGAAGCTATAAAAATCATCAAAGAAGCAATCTCTATTATAAATACTCCTCACTACGAAGCACTAATAGAAACCGGAAATGAGCTTGTTAAAAATAAATTTAGAATAGAAGACTGTGTAAAAAGCTATGAAGATTACATTCTAGAACTTTATAAAGGAAAAGCTAAGCAAAAAACCTTACTTCCAGAACCAATTGC
>JBILFC010000221.1:0-5340 GCA_044351785.1 Bdellovibrionota bacterium | reverse complement strand
ATATCCTTTGGGTAGGATGCTCATTGTGGTGTCGCCAGATTTAGCGGAAAGGGTAATAAGATATTTCCTGCCTTCTAAGGTTTTAATCTTGCCGGTACATGTTCCGACTGAAACTCTTACGCTACATTGGCGATATTCAGAATAGCAAGTAGCAGTCTTTTCACTTTCATAAGAAATTGAAAATGTATGCTCGCCTTTTGTGACATCAATTGATGTATCAAAGCTACCAAGATTTCTCTCATTAATAATTACTGTTTTAAGATTGACTTCCTGAGTAGAGTGAACGGCAATATTGGAAATTAGTGCCGAGTCAATTCTGGGCCCATCATACCCTCTAGCAGTGCATCCAATGATGGAGAGGTAAAGTAGAAGAAGGCATTTTAGGCTATTAGGAAGTTGTATCATAAATTACTGATAAATTTAAAATCTAAGTTATTTCAATTTTATAGGGGAAAAATCAGATTAAGTCTAATGTGCATACTTCCGATAAAGAGTATGAAGCTTTAAATCCTTTGAGAGTTTTATTATGGCCACTCATGGTAGTTATCTTTTAAAAGAATTCTCTCATCTAAAAGATTTTACTCTTAAAGAAGCTTTCAATAGTTACAATGACATAGTTTCTATCCTTTCTAGTGATCATGAACGGTATTTATGGGGCTTCCATGCCAATAAGACTCATGATGAATATGAATTCTTAAACTCTGAGGAAGAAGAAATTACACTAATTCGAGGCGATGCATTTCTAATATTATGTTCTTCGATTAATACTGGGCATGTAGTTAGCGAGCTTATTCAGCATGTTTATCAGTTTTTTAAGAATGGCATAGATAAGCTAAATACAAAAATTTATGTAGCTCATATCATCTCTAATATCCCATTTATTAAGACTTTGATCTCTGAAATTTTTAGTGCGTTTGAGATTATATATTTGGATCCCGAGAAAACGTATAAATTCGAATCCGTGTACGTAGCTCGATCTCAGTGGTTTGCTTATGCGCTATTACCTGAGAATTTCGTTGTATATGAGGGCAATGTTACGAAGCTAGCGTCTAAATATTGTGAATTTGATCCAGAATCTGGAGTTGATTTTTTCTTGAGGCTGATAACGGAAATCTATGAAAAATATAAACGGCAATATGCGTTTTATGATAATATTTGCATCGTAAAGTCTAACTATAATGATAATAATACAACGCCTCATAGGCAGTTAAATATTGATTCTGAAAAGTTTAATTTTATCGATGATAAGGGTTATAAGTTCCTTACTATAAGTTCCAAATCCGATTTTTTAGAACTTATTTGTCAGGTTCATGCTGCAAAAAACATTATAACATCTTATGGAAGTGTCAGTTGTACAAATAGATTTTTATTCAATCAAGATGCAAGAGTAAAAGTTATAGCGAATAGAGCCTATGCAGATGAATATCAGTATCTATGGCATCGTAGAGTAACTGCCACGCGTGCAGCTCGGTATAATATATTTACGGACATAGATGAAGATATTTCAATCGATTCTCTGAACGCTATAATCGATTATTAACTCAGGATAGCGAAAATAAGCATTAAGATACCTAGTATATTGATGCTTAAACACTTAAACTTAAACATTTTTAATATACCCCCTTGATATAAAACCCGAAGGGAAGTATAAGGCCGGCCCGCACGCCGAAGTGGTGGAATTGGCAGACACGCTAGGCTTAGAACCTAGTGCTTAACCGCGTGGGGGTTCGAGTCCCTCCTTCGGCATTTTTTCTTTCCTTTTTGTGATCCAATAGCTTAATTTATGCGATAACTGGTTACCTGCTAGGGGTACCATCTTATCTATAAATATAGTACTGTTCCCCTCGTTTTTATAATCTTATTCACATTTAAATATTAGCGCTTATTTTATGTCGTACTCAGTCGAAATCACAGATATCAATTCCGTTGAAAAGAATTTTAAAATTAATATCCAGAGAGATATTTATGATGGCAAGTTTGAAAAGTCTCTTGTCACAGCTAGTTCAAAGGCACATTTAAAAGGTTACAGGCCTGGGAAAGCTCCTAGGGCTGTAGTTAAAAAGTTTTATGGTGATAGAATCGAATTAGACCTAATTAGTGACTTCGTTAGAGAGGCGGTCGTTAACACCTCTAAAGAGAAAGACATGCCACTAATTGATATAGCACCATTTACAATCGAAAAGAATGAAGCAAGCTCTCCATTAGAAGTAAGTGTAAAAGTTAGTCTTTATCCTAAGCCTGAAGTTTCCGTGCCAAGTGATTTTGTATGTGAGTACGAAGTTCTTAAATTAGGGGATGATGAAATTAATGCTTATGTTGAGAACATTAGGCAAATGTTTGCAGTTGAAGAAGAAGCGGGAGAAGGTGATGTCGTTAGCGAAAATAGTAAGGTAACAATAGCCTATACTGCAAGCGTAGATGGTGAGGCCGATGAGAAGATGGCATCAGATAATCAAGAATCAACTCTAGGATCAAAAGAACTTCCAGAGGAAATTGAAAAAGCATTAATAGGGATGAAAGTAGGAGATAGTAAGGAAGTAGAATATACTTTTCCTGAAACTTCTACAGAGGAGTTAAAAGGTAAAGCTTATACATTTAACATAACTCTAAAAGGACTTAAAAAGAGAATCTTACCTGAGCTTGGCGATGATTTCGCTAGTAAGACAGGACTAGGAGCTAATATGTCAGAGCTTAAAGAATGGGTAAGAAAGAAACTTAAAAGACAAAATAGCGAGAAGAATAGAAATGCTAGAGATACAGCTATGGTAGCTGAACTTGTGAAGGCTAATCAATTTGATGTGCCTCAAGTTTTAGTTGATGGAGCTATTCGTGAAATGTTAGTTGAGTTCAGAGTTCTAAATCCTAAAGATAAGAATTTTAATGATGCTCCAGTTGATCAGTATAGATCAATCTTAGGCGAGAAAGGTCAGGATAGAGTAAGACAGATGGTTATTATCGAAACTTTAACCAAAGACTTAGGATTTGCTGATCAGACTGAAGAAAGCGTTGAGGCATTCTTATCAAGCCTAGTAGAAGAGTATGAAGCTGATAGAGAAGAGTTAAACCAAGAATTCGGTTTCCCTAAGGAAATGAAATTCCTTAAGAGAATGACAGGTGTAGCTTTATTAATGGATGAGTTGGCCAAAAAAGCTACTCTTAAAGAAAAAGAAGTAGCTAAACCAGAGTAGTTTAATTATAACTTTTAACACTATTAGATTAAATAATTAGGAGATCCTGTGAGTCACTATATTCCATACGTAATTGAACAAACATCTAAGGGCGAACGTTCTTACGATATTTATTCACGTCTTTTAAAAGACAGAATTGTATTTTTAGGAAGTGAAGTAAATGATGCAGTTGCGAACAGCATCATTGCTCAGTTCTTATTCCTAGAGTCAGATGACCCAGAGAAAGATATTTATTTTTATATCAATTCTCCAGGTGGATCAGTGACTGCAGGATTAGCGATATATGATACTATGCAGTACATCGCTCCAGATATATCTACAGTTTGTGTTGGGCAAGCTGCTAGTATGGGTGCATTCTTGTTAGCAGCAGGTGCTAAAGGTAAAAGAATTTCTTTAAAGAATTCTAGGATCATGATTCACCAACCACTTGGTGGATATTCTGGTCAGGTAACTGATGTTGAGATTCACGCAAAAGAGATGCTTAGGTTAAAACAGTCATTATCTGAGATGCTTGCTCATCACACAGGTAAGTCTTATGAGCAGATTGTGATTGATTCAGAGAGAGATAATTTTATGTCAGCTGCTGAGGCAAAGACCTATGGTTTAATTGATACTGTTTACAGTACAAGACCAACACCTATTAAGTCTTAATTTATAGGTTGTGGATAAGTAGGCCCTTAAAATACATAGGGATTTTAAGGGCTTGCAAAAGTGGTGAGATGAAGCTACCCTAGATTGGCATAACGGTAGGGAAGATAAATCGGACGAGATATTATCTATAAATTTTTAGAAGAAGGAAGATTTTTGTGAGTAAGAACTCTGATAAAGAGAAAAGCCAATCTGGATTCTGTTGTAGCTTTTGTGGAGCTACGCAGGAAGAAGTTCGTAAACTTATTGCAGGTCCCGGAGTTTACATCTGTGACCAGTGTATAGATCTTTGTAATGAGATAGTTGATGATGGAGAGGAAGAGGGTGGAGTTGTAAACCCTAATAAATCTAAACTTCCTAAGCCAAGAGAAATTAAAGCTTTCCTAGACGAATATGTAATTGGGCAAGATAAAGCAAAGAAGTCACTCTCTGTAGCTGTATACAATCACTATAAGAGAATTGAAGATAAGGGAAGTAATTCAGGAATTGAGTTAGCAAAATCTAATATTCTTTTATTAGGTCCTACTGGATCTGGTAAAACACTACTCGCTCAAACATTAGCAAGAATGCTTGATGTGCCATTTACTATTGCTGACGCTACAAATTTAACCGAAGCAGGTTATGTTGGAGAAGACGTAGAAAATATAATTTTAAGTTTACTTCAAGCCGCTGACTATGATGTAGCTAAAGCGGAGCGTGGAATTGTCTACATAGATGAAATAGATAAAATTTCTAAAAAGTCAGAGAATCCATCTATTACAAGAGACGTATCTGGTGAAGGTGTTCAACAAGCGCTCTTAAAACTATTAGAAGGTACAACTGCAAGTATTCCCCCTAAGGGCGGAAGAAAGCATCCTCAACAAGAATTTTTACAAGTAGATACTACAAATATTTTATTTATTTGTGGTGGGGCGTTCCTCGGCATGGATGATATTGTAAGACGTAGATCAATTGGAAATACAATGGGCTTTAGCTCAGCAGTAAAAACAGCGGGTCATAAAAAGAAATGGTTAGCTGATATTCAAGCAGAAGATTTATTGAAGTTCGGTTTAATACCAGAGTTTATTGGAAGACTTCCTGTACTAGCTGCACTTGATGAGCTTGATGAAAAGACTTTAATTAAGATTTTATCTGAGCCTAAGAACGCTATAGTTAAGCAGTATCAAAGACTGTTTGAGATGGAAGGGGTCAGATTGAAGTTTACTGAGGACTCTCTTAAAGCAGTTGCTTCAATGGCGCTTCAGAGAAAGCTAGGCGCCAGAGGTTTAAGGGCTATTCTTGAGGAAGTCATGTTGGAATTAATGTATGACGTACCTTCGGAAACTGATATTAAAGAAATAGTGATTTCTGAAGATACTATCTTAAACTCTGAGCAGCCATTAGTTGTCTACGAGCACCAAGCAGAAAGCGCATAGAAATAATGTCTATTTCTAGCTAGATCTTGTCTATTTTTAGTCCCGTTATTTTAACGTGTTAACCTACTTGTCCATAGGTCTTACACATT
>JBILFC010000064.1:0-12049 GCA_044351785.1 Bdellovibrionota bacterium | reverse complement strand
AAGCAGCACTAGGGTTAATTCCTAAAGTTTCAGGTATTGTGGAGTTCTGGGGATCACCTTATTCAAAGGTTAGAAATCGGGTCGCCTATGTTCCTCAGAGAGAATCTGTCGACTGGGAGT
Organism: Bdellovibrionota bacterium; assembly: GCA_044351785.1. GTDB lineage: Bacteria > Bdellovibrionota_C > UBA2361 > SZUA-149 > DAOLCO01 > JAIYCX01. Next base: position 11,929 of record JBILFC010000064.1, on the reverse strand, counting down.
TTCCTATTTCAGCTCTCGATGTAGTGTGTATGGGTTTATATCAAGAAATTGGTTGGTTTGGACGGGTAAGGGCAAAACATAAATCAAAAGCCAAGGAATACCTTGATAGAGTTGGGTTAGCAGACTTTGCTAACAGGCAGATTAGCCAGTTATCTGGCGGACAGCAACAGCGCGTCTTTCTAGCAAGAGCACTATGCCAAGAAGCAGATTTATACTTTATGGACGAGCCTTTAGCCGGAGTTGATGTAGCTTCTGAGAAAAGTATTTTTGAAGCTTTGAGTGAACTGAAAAATGGAGGTAAAACAGTTTGTGTTGTGCATCATGATTTAACTTCCGTAGCTGAGCACTTTGATCATGTAATATTACTGAACGCTAGAATAGTAGCGCATGGACCGATTCAAGAAACTTTAACAGAAGAGAACCTTCGTAGGACTTACGGAGGACGATTAACTCTACTTGAAGAAGTATCTAATTCCTTAGCCAGTGCTGGAAGGGGAGAACCGAGGAGAGATGTATAGTATAGATTTAAATGAGTTTTATAGGATAGCTACTTTTCAGTTTGGATGGAATAGTACTGTAGTGGTTGCCTCTACTACAATATTAGGTTTAGCTAGTGGCCTAATCGGGACTTTTATTGTTCTTCAAAAGAGATCGTTAGTAGCTGATGCTGTATCTCATTGTACCTTGCTAGGAGTCTCCCTTGCCTTTTTATTTTCTAAATTATTTTTAGGCTTAGAAAAGCAACTTTCTGTGCTTCTTATCGGTGCCGGTTTTTCGTGTATGATCGGTTTACTTTTTTTATACTCGATTACTTCATTTACTAGGCTTAAACCCGATGTTGCAACTGCGCTAACCTTAAGCCTATTCTTTGGTCTTGGTGTTTTAGTACTCAGCTTAATTCAAACCATGGGACTAGGTGGGGAAGGGGGGCTTCATCATTTTATTTTCGGGCAGACCGCTTCAATGAAGTTATCAGATGCGTATATGATTAGTGGAGTGGCTTCTTTTGTCTTCTTAGTCCTGTTACTACTTCAGAAAGAATTGTTTTTAGTTGGATTTGATAGAGAGTTTGCATACGTAAAAGGATTTTCTCCTACGATCTTGGATATAATTTCTTTGTTTTTACTTATTATAGTTGTCCTAGTCGGAATGCAGGCTGTTGGTATGCTTTTAATTGTAGCTTTTATTGTAATGCCTTCAGTTTCTGCGAGATTCTGGACTAATGATAGTGCTCTAGTTTTAAAACTTAGTGGTATTATTGGAGCGGGATCCGGATTTTTGGGCTCTGTCTTATCTGGAAGTATGACCAATGTCCCAGCTGGTGCATTAATTGTACTTGTCTCGGGTTTAATATTTGTCATTAGTTTTATGCTGGCTCCGAATAGAGGCTTAGTGTCTTCTTTATATAGATTGTTAAAGGTGCGAATCAAGATTGAGGAAGATCATGTTCTTAGGGAGAGTATAATTAATCAGGTGGACAAGGGTGAGGGGAAGTATGTTACCTTGCGCTCTCCTTACTTTAATAGACTTTCATACTTCAGGAAAAGTTTTTTAGTTTCAATGTTAGCTTTTAAGAGATTTATTATTTTAAAAGATTCATCTATTTACCTTTCTCCTTCTGGTCTACGTCATGCAAGAACATTAGACAGAAATAGCCGTTTATGGAAGAAGTATTTAGATACTTATTCTGCAGATACGTTAATTAATATTGATTATAGTACTGATTTAATCGAACATGTCTTATCTAAGGATATTGTAGACCTACTAAATAGCCAACTTGATGATGCAAAGAGGGTAGACTAGTATGGATGAGTTTATAACCTTAGATCTATCTGCACTCTTAGCGACTTTAATAGTGGCATTAACTTGTGCCCTGTTGGGTAATTATCTACTGCTTAAAAAGGAGAGTCTATTGGGTGATTCTATTAGTCACTCTATCTTACCGGGTATTGTAATTGCTTATATGATAGGGGGATCTCGCTCAATTATACCTGTTTTTATAGGCTCTATGTTAGCTGGTGTTTTAAGCTCAATATTTATCTGGCTTTTGGTTCGCTTTGGTAGGACTGAGCCTAGCTCTGCTATGGGGGTGGTGTTTTCGATATTCTTCGCACTAGGAGTTGTGTTAATTGAGTCTGCTTCTTTAAGTGGAATTGATCTTGATCCAGATTGTTTATTGCACGGTCAAGTTGAAACTATTTTTTGGCTTCCTAATTCTGGTGTGGAGATTTCAGTTTTTAATGCATTAAAAAATTTACCCTTAGAAGTTGTAAGTTCTTTTATAGTTTTTTTATTTGTAGTGTTTTCAGTAGTTCTATTCTGGAAGGAGCTTTCTTTGCTTTGTTTTGATCGTGGACTGTGTCAGTCTCAAGGGTTTAAACCAATATTACTAGAATTGTTTTTACTTATTTTAGTTTCTGTTGCGGTTGTAGCTTCTTTTAAGATTGTAGGTTCAATTCTTGTAGTGGCTTTATTAGTAGTGCCGCCTGCTTGTGCTAGACTATTAACTAATTCATTACGTCTGCAATTTTTGTATAGTCTAGTTTTTGCGATGCTGGGAGTCATAATAGGTTATGGCTTAGCAACGAGAGCTAATTTAATTTTTAATATTAATGGTGCTCTAAATGTAGCGGGGTCTGTTGCTTCTGTGCTAGGCCTTATGTTTATTTTGGTTTCATTACTCGCACCAATTTATGGGATTATCCCTAGGCTATGTAGAAATTACCTGCAACGTATTATAACTCTTAAAGAGGATATTCTTGGTCTTTTATATAGAAGTGAAGAAGGGGGTAAGGGGGAGCTTCCTCTTGAATTATTCTTAGCGAAGTTATATAGCAGATTTACATCTCGTTTAGCTTTATTTAGCTTAGTTCGAGATGGTCAGGTTGCATTTTCAGGTGCATATCGCTTAACTGAAAAAGGCAGAGATCAGGCTAAGGAACTTGTTCGTTCTCATAGGTTGTGGGAGGTTTTTTTAAGTAGTAACATTGGATTGGATGCGGACCATGTGCATTCTACAGCAGAGAATTTAGAACATATTCGTAGTCCTATTTTAGAAAAGGAATTGGAGAAGATATCTAAAGATTCAGAATTTGATCCGCACGGTAAGCCAATTCCTAAAAATTAAAAGCTCTATAAATTAGAAGAGATTAAAGATGGAAGATATTAAGCAGCTTGAAATAGAAGCTGAAAGAAGAAGAACATTTGCGATTATTAGTCATCCGGATGCTGGTAAGACTACTTTAACTGAAAAGCTTTTACTTTATTCTGGTATGATTCGAACTGCTGGAATGGTACGAGGGAGAAAGACTGGTAAGAAGGCAACGTCCGATTGGATGGCGATGGAGCAGGAGAGGGGAATTTCTATTACAGCTTCTGCTATGCAGTTTCAGTATAAGGGTAAGGTAATTAATGTGCTTGATACTCCGGGTCACCAGGATTTTTCTGAAGATACATATAGGACTTTAACTGCAGCGGATAGTGCGATAATGGTTCTCGATGCTGCTAAGGGTGTGGAAGCGCAGACAAGAAAGCTTTTCGAAGTGTGTTCTATGCATAATATCCCTGTCCTTACATTCATAAATAAGATGGATTTACCGGCGAGGGATCCTTTTGAACTTTTAGAAGAAGTCGAGGGAGTTTTAGGAATTGATGCTTCTCCAAGGAATTGGCCGATTGGTTCTGGAAAACAGTTTGTAGGTACGGCAGATTGTCAGACTAAGATGATTAGCTTGTATGAGAGGACGGGTGTTGGTGGAGCAGAAAAGGCCCAATCGACTGTGATAAGTTTAGAAGAGGCAAAAGCTAAGGGTCTTTTAAAATCAGATTTGGAAACTCAACTTGAGTATGAGTTAGAGTTACTTGAGATGGCTGGAAATAAATTTAGTATGGAGAGGTTTCTTGAGGGGAAGGTTACTCAAGTTTTCTTTGGTTCTGCTTTAACCAATTTTGGTCTAGAACCATTCTTTGATGCTTTCGTGGATATTGCACCTAAGCCACGTCCAAGAAAAATAGATTATCCAGATGGTGAAGAAGGGATTTTAGATCCAGTGAAAGAACCTTTTAGTGGATTTATATTTAAAATTCAAGCTAATATGGATCCGAAGCATAGAGATAGTATGGCTTTTATGCGAGTTTGCTCTGGGAAATTCGAGCGCGATTTGACTGTCATGCATGAAAGAACGGGTAAGCCTCTAAGAGTTTCTAGAACGATGAAGATGAATGCAGGGGAGAGAGAAACTGCAGATACTGCTTATCCTGGTGATATTGTGGGGTTAATTAATCCGGGTGCGTTTTCTATCGGTGATACTATTTCTATTAAAGGTGGATTTAAATTTAAGCCTTTACCTCAATTTTCTCCCGAGGTTGTGGCGAGGATTCGGCCTAAGGATATTGGTAAGAGAAAGTCTTTTGATAAAGGCTTGATGCAGTTAGGGACTGAGGGTGCAATTCAGGTTCTTTACACAACTTCTAGTTCGGTAGCAGAGACACTTGTTGCTGCAGTGGGTAGACTTCAATTTGAAGTGCTTCAAGACCGTATGAAAAGAGATTATTCAGTTGAGACAATCCTAGAACCACTTCCATATGAATGCGGGGTTTGGATTGAAGGACCATTAGAGACATTTAAAAAACCATCAAGAGCTATGATAGCTAAGGATTCTGATGGTAAGCTCGTGGGCTTATTTTATACTGCTAGAGAGAAAGACTTTGCAAGTGAGCAGAACCCTGGACATAAGTTTATGAATTTTAGGGTATAGGGGGTTAAGTAAAAAGAAGTTAACAGGGAACCCTTCGACTCGCTACGCTCGCTCAGGGCGAGGAAGGGGAGTGAGAATGAAAACTTACGTTATTGTAAGCAACCACTCAAAGGCCTATCCTTATGAGTGGCGCTTAAACCATTGCTGTTAGCTCAGTGGTCGAAATGTTGCCTGCCTCGTCGAATTTCTATCTGCAGGAGAAAGAATATTGAGAATCCCTGCACCCCAGTCAGTAGCCAATTCGAAAAGCTCAAGTCCTCGTAAATCCGGTAACCTAAACCCTGCGATAATAGCCAGGTTTTCATTAAGCTTGCAAGTATCAAAAGGCACATGAGCACTATTTCCTTCTTCGAGAACATTTGCACACTCCCTATTTTAAACCTATTAAAAGAATTGTCATGCAACTGACATATCATTCTTTTAAAAAACCATTGTAACGCAAGTTTTAGAGAAGATATCTCCTCTCTAAACCTCACTATATCATTTTCGGGTTACGATATTATATTTGTGCTATTTTTGCAAAGTTTAAAGAAAATATTAAGATAAAGGTACTTGATTGTTGAAAGGATAAAACTGCCCCGGTGAATTGGGGCAGTTTCTGTTGTTCAAGAACCTTGTGCTATATAGAGCGCTGTGAATAGCAATGGATCGCTTGTATCATAATCGACTAAAGCATCCATTATTTCCGATCTATTGCGGAACGCAATTTGGTAACCTTCTTTTGGATTAGGGACATGATCTCCTGAAAGCTCCGCGGTGAAAAATGCATGCGGTCTCACGTATGGGGCAATTCCAGAACCAAGTGTACATATATGCTTAACGTTCGTGATCTTTTCCCAGGGTAATCCGATTTCATTAGAAGCCAGTCGCTCCAGAGCTTTATTGAATCCTTCCCCATGCTTAGTCATGCAACGAGGTAATTCTAATAATCTGCCCTGAAGAAGCCGCGATTGTCTTACTAAGACATAGCGACCATTATGAGACAGTAGTAAGCAAACAACAGGAGTCCCGAAGGTCATAACTCTCGATGATTTTTGACCGCCTTTTTCAGAAATAAATCTGATTTGTGCCCTCCAGAGTGTTAACTCAATAGAGTCAACTCCCCAAACCATTTCAGTAGTTTCTTCTTCATCCAATACCTTATCAAGGGTAGCTAAGATTATCTCTGAATAGGGATGACCTTGAAATTGCTCTTTGAGATATTTAAAGAACCCACCGCTCCAATTTGTTACTGCCTGAAAAAGTTCTGGAATATTTACGGTGAGTTCACCAGGACCACTATAATTGCTCATTCTGCACCTCTCAAATCAAGCACGGAAATAAAAACCTTTCGGCGTTTATAGCACGGATTAAATGGTAAATCCAAGGGGTGGCTAAGTGTCGAATTTTACTTGGTTTGGTCAATTAAATGTATTATGGGCGTAGTTAGTAATAACTAAATTTGTTTTAATACGGGTGTATGGTTTATATCAAACGTGTCCTAAGATTTATACTTCTTGCTGCTATTTTGCTTGTTCTCACGCAGGATATACAAATTTTCCCTGGTATGTTTAGGTCTGTACCTGACTCTGTGCCTATGGATGTGGAGCAGTTTTTTGTTGATACTGAAGATGGTAAGAAGTTAGAGGTTTTAAGAATGCCTGGGAAGAAGGAAGGTACCTTATATGGTAAGTCAGCTATCTTATCTCATGGTAACTTTGAAACTAATTATAGTTCATTACCTATTTTAAAATGGCTTTCTGAGCTTGGCTTTGATTCGTATGTTTATGATTATCGGGGATATGGAAATAGTTCAGGTTGGCCTAGTGAAGAAGGACTTTATATTGATTCAAGGGCAGTGTGGGATAGGTTAGTTTTAGATTATAATTTAAAACAGGATCAGACGCTGTTAATGGGTATTTCTATCGGTACTGGAATATCTTCTAGGTTGGCAAGAGATAGAAGTCCAAAGTGTATAACTCTACTTTCTCCCTATGTGGATTTAAAAAGAGTTGTAAATCAGAATATTGCATTTCGACCTTTGATTCCTTTTCTTCGGTACAGTTTACCAACAATGACTAATCTTCAGGCTTTAGAGGGGACTAATGTTGTGCTTGCGCATGGTAAGTTAGATAACGTAATAGATTTTTCTAATAGTGAGATTTTGTACTCCTTTCTGAAGGAGAAACAGAAGGTCGAGTTTATTGTATCTGAAAAAGCTAGTCATAATGATTTGCTTTATTACTCTTGGCAAGAGATTGAAAATGGTATTCTTCCCTGTATGAAGTGATTTGAAGAGAAGTCTCTGTGGCCAGGAGTTTTAGAGGACATAGCGCACCATCAATATTTCTATTTCCTTTAAGTCTTCGATAGCATGCAGCTATTTTATATTGCTTTGACATATCTTTAGGCAATTGATAGCTTTCTCGTAACGAGAAGGGGTACGGAGTTTTTTAGGTTTTTACCTGAGGAGAATAAAATGAGTTTTGGTTTATCTGATCCGCGAGGTAGCGAGATGTGGACGCGAATAGAAAGATTGTTTGTGCCTATGGTCCCTCTGGAGTTTCCTTGGTTAGAAGATCCATATTTTGTTGATCCAATTGGGTTTTTACCTTGGGGTAGAAATTTTCAAGGGATTAACGAATCGTCGATAGAGTATATCTTTCCTTCTGTTCTGGTAGTGCCGTCTAGAGGCGTGGAATATCATCACGGTTCTCAAGATGTTCCTAGCTCTTGGGAGCCGACATTATTCAGGCCATATTGGACTGGCTTGGGTATACTTGTTACCCATGATGCTACTTGGGACCTAAGTCAGTGGAGGTTAGCTACTTTCATGGAGGGACTGTGTGCGATTGCTCAGCAGAGAGTTTTAGTGGAAGGGAATTTATCTTTTGTAGTAGGTGAGGTGAGTACTAATGATGAAGGGGGAGTTGAAATTGGTTTGCATGGAGACAATCGTGATAAACCTTATTTGTTATCCCCTGCTCATGCAAAACTTCCCAGGTTACTTTTCCGGATTATCCCCGGGCAAGTTATTCCAAATTGAGGTTATTCTAATGCGTTTTGGACGATCAATTCCGTACCTCTGATCGTCTTCTATCTAGATTGGGTGGATCTTGATTCCTAATTCAGTTTGTGGGAATATGAGTATTCATTTTTGGGTAGAAGGGAAATGGCTTTGATTCAGGGGACATAAGTACTCTGAGTTAAAGCCACTTGGTATATAGAGGAGGTTTTTTATGGATTTTTCACCGTTACCTGATGTTCTTCATTCACATGCTCGCCTTGTTACTTTTCCAAATTTGGCGCTCCCACGATATAGAGAAGCCTGCTTAACACTACTTCGGTCTGTGAACAATGAATCAGAAGTTTTGTGTGTTTTGCAAATAATTTTTGCACACTTAGGTGTTACTTATAGAGACGCAGGATTACAAGAAGAGTTGCGCCTGGTGATCTCCCAGAGGGAATGTTTACGAGAGGCATTATTAAAGTATCAACCTTCAGGACTCAATGATTCTGAGCCTTGGTTTTTTGCGCTTGGCATCGCTTCTTCTAATTCTTTGCTTGGTATTAAGGATAGGCTTCTTAGGGAATTTCAGAATGTTGTGGATGACCCGAACGGATTCTTTGCGGGAAATCTGCTCTCTCATGCTGCAGCAATTTTTAATGCAGCATATACTATATTGAGGATGGGTGTTAAGGATGCGTTCTTTCCTGTCATTGATTATATGCTTGGACAGAATTTGGATGATCTGAGTAGGGGCCTAGTTTCTAAAGATCTTGTAGATTGTTTTGCTGAAAATTCAAGGATGTTTTTGAGTGCTTTAGATGACGAGAGATATCAGAAGGTAGATCAAGCGAAGATTCGGAAGCTCAGAGGTCACGTATTAAGGATGCGGTAAGGTTAAGCAATGAGTGTCTGATTCTGAGCTCGTTAGAGCTTGCTATAAGGTTCTTACCAAGTGGCGAGCTTTTTTTCTTCCCCGCGATTATTATGTGTTAAATGCTTATGCGTATTTTGTAGGGTTATTAAGTTGATTATGGGGGAGGTTGGCGAAGGTAAAAGTAAAGTAGACCCCAACAGAGAAGTTCACTAAGGACTAAGTTTCCCCATAGTTACGCCACTCGTCATTTATATATTAAGAAGTTACCTAGTAATTTTACTATTGTTTATTGTCAAGATTCACTCGGAGCTGGGCCAAGGTAATTGAGTTCTTTATTCGTTCTAGTACGGTAATTTCGTAGTTGTCGACATTAACTTTTTCATTTGGTTGTGGAAAGCTTCCAAAGGCATCTATAATTAGTCCTGCAAGTGTATCAAATTTCATTTCATTATTTAGTGGATAGGGGATGAGATTATTTATGTCATTTATCGAGGCTGATGCAATTACTTTATAGGTAAAATCATCAATTCGTTCTACTATTGGTGCCTCATCGTCATATTCATCTTGAATTTGCCCGACAATTTCTTCTATAATATCTTCCATTGTTAAAATACCTTTAGTCGCGCCAAATTCATTTACCATTACTGCAAAGTGGATATGTTTTCTCTGGAACTCTTTTAACAGTGCTCCTATTTTTTTAGTCTCAGGAATGAACAATATGGGACGAATTAATTTCTTGATTTCTATTTCTTCTTTGCGTTTTATTTTAGCTAGGATATCTTTTACGTATATGATTCCAGAGATTTTATCTATGCTATCTTGATAGCATGGTATTCTTGAATAGCCTTCATCTAAAAGTTCTTCTATGTAGTTGTCGTCGAACCGAGCAATATCAAGGGCGACAACTTGGTTGATAGGTATCGCAATCTCCCTTGCCATGCGCTCAGAAAAGTCAAAAGCATTTTTTACTATATTATAGTCTGTAGTACTATTATTCCCACTCTCACTCGTTTGACTGATTAAAAACTTAAGCTCGTCAGCGCTGTGCATTTCTGATCCATGTACAGCATGAATACCAAACATTTTAAGTATGAAGTTCGCAAAGCCGTTTAATATCCAAATGAAAGGTCTAAAAAGTAGATAGAAAAAATTGAGCGGATAGGCAACAAGGAGGGTAGTTGTCTCAGATCTTTGAATGGCAAATGACTTCGGAGCGAGTTCACCGAATACAATGTGTAGTACTGTAATAATTCCGAAGGCAATAGGAAGAGCGATGTGATGAGCTAAATCTGGATTAATTTCTAAACCTAAGCTATGCATAATGGAAATAATCATTTTAGATACTACTGGTTCGCCAACCCAGCCTAGGCCTAAGCTAGCTAATGTGATTCCTAGTTGTGTAGCTGCTAGATATCCATCTAAATTATTTAGTATATAAGAGGATAGTTTGGCCGTACTGCTACCGGCTAGGGCTCTTAGTTCTATTTGAGAAGCACGAACTTTTACTATCGCGAACTCAGCAGCTACGAAGAAGCCATTAAGGAATACTAGAAATAGAGTAATAGAGATATCCAATATCATTATGAGGGAGCCTTCAAGTGTCTTACTAAATTAAGATTGTTTAAAATCACGGTTGTATCAGATACTACAGGGATTTAAGATTGCATAGCATCCTTGTTTGTCTATTAGGATCAGGATATTTGCAGATTTCGCACTAAATGAGAAGGTTTATATTGCAGGTAATTCACTTGCGGATGTATATCCTAATGGATACCTTATACCAAGAGAAAATAGGTAATACTACTAGAGTAAAAGATATGAAGAAAAAATTAGTGTGGTTGACCTTTGACCCTTTTCAAAAAGATCAGAAATTGCAAGTTCAAGCATTGGAAGTTGTATTTCAATATGCAAAAAGATTGAATGCTCAAATAGAGCCAGTTTATTTTGCGGATAGGTATCGAGGTAAGAGTTCTGGGTCCTATCTTTTTCCTCTTTTTCCTGAATTTGAGAGTGTCTCACAAGATGAATTGGCGGAATTCGCTATTGGCAAGTGGTCAGAGCTTGCGAAGAAGGTGAGAATTAAAACATTACCACTGAGAATTTTAACACATAAAAGTGGTGAAGCCCCTTCTTTAGAATTGAAAGCGAAGTCTATCTCATCGCAAGCAAAACGCGCAGGAGCCTTATTCGTGGCATTGCCTACTAAAGCTACCTCAGGCATAAAACGATTTATCCTAGGTAGTTTTGCAGAAACTTTTCTTTTAAATTCTACGATGCCGACATTGATGATTCCATCTACCACTGTGTTAGTCGCTAAACCGCAGGTTGTATTATTTCCTAGCGACCTTGGCCCGTCTTCATTCTTAGCCTTTAAGAGAATGTGTCCTATTTTTAAGGCTCTAAAGGTAAAGGTAATATTATGTCACTGTATTGAAGTGCCAGAGAGCCTACTGGAGATGTTAAGTCCAAATGAGCGTAAGAAATTAAACATTAAGAAAATTATAGATCAAGAAGCTTTAAATCTAGAAGATAAAGTATCTGACTTTAATGATTTAGCAAAGACGTTTAGAATAAAATTGGAATTTAAAGTTTGCACTGATTATGGGTATAGTAATAAATCTGAGGCGATACTTGATTTCAGTCAAGATGTTGGGACAGATTGTATTGCCTTGGTTTCTCAAAGTGGAGAGCTAAAAACATCTGTTGTTGGGGCTACAAGTCGGTCAATAGTTAGAGGATCTAAGTATCCTGTTTTAATCCATAGAATTTCATGATTTATTATTATTTATTGGAGTTACATCACAATGCTTAGCAGGGGCGATGAGAATAAGAGCATTTTAAGACTGGTTCATATTTTTTTTATAATAGGCTTAGTGGCTCTTTTTATAATGGTACTAAGACCTTTTATAGTGTCTTTAATGTGGAGTGTGATATTTGCAATTCTTCTATACCCGTTATTTAAAATTTTAGAACTTAGGTTGAGGAATAGATCTGCTTTGGCAGCATTCATTATAACAATCTTAGGTTTTATGTTCTTGCTAATAGCAGTAATTCCTCTGTTTACCCATTTGGGGAGGGAGGCTTTACAAGTTATAAAGTCACTTGATGAACTTAATAAAGATGATTTTGAATTATTCGGTTCTAGAGCTGAAAGTATCCCTTTTGTTGGTTCTTTTGTTAGCTCTTTATTTCTAGATACTTTCCATTCAGGCTCTAATATCTGGAGTGATTCTGTTAAAATATTTCAAGGTTATTATTTAGAATTTGCAAAAAGAACAATCGCAAGTATAGCATCTATATTGTTTGGCG
>JBILFC010000289.1:0-3729 GCA_044351785.1 Bdellovibrionota bacterium | reverse complement strand
CGGGTTCTTTACTTTTTTATGTCTCTATTTTGTGCTTGCATACTCGAGTACATTAATTTCTCAGATTAAAAGAGGCGCGTTAATCATAGGTGGTCCTACATATTTGGATGTAATTTCTTATGTTTACGCGACCATCAGGGCAACTCTGTATGGAGTACTTTTAACATCTTTAGCTCAAGGATCTTTAGCAGGTGTTGGATATTATTTGGTCTCAGCACCCTATCCTGTAACTCTAACTATTATTACTGCTTTAGCGTCATTGGTCCCCTTTGGCCCACCTTTTATTTATATACCTGTGGCAATTGGATTGGTTCTCCAAGGCGTTTCTATGTATAAAATAGTATTGTTTCTTTGCTGGTGTGTAGGAGTCGTGAGTGCCGCAGATAATATTCTAAGACCACTATTTATAAGCCAAACTACTAAATTATCTTTTTTGCTTGTATTGTTTGGAATATTAGGTGGAGTGTCTAGTTTCGGTATGTTAGGTTTATTTATTGGGCCGATAATTATGGTTGTGGTTATGCATTTTTGGAATGCATTATTGAGTAGGGATAAAGTGGCCCCAACTTAACGACAATACATTAAGAACTTTGTTGTTTCCTATGTAACGGGGCTACTTTTTGAAAGATAAGGCTTCCCGCAGTGGTGTGTGAAGGAAACCTTTTCGAATTTTTAAGACTCGGGTGGTAGTAACTCATTTAATTGCCATACCAGAGCGCTCCATAGTTCCATAAAAAATTCATTTGAATCTAGGGTCACTGTGTTATTTAATGCATTCAGTAAATATCCAGTTTTTATTTGAGAAACACCGGAGCGTAAACATAGACTGTCAAGGTCTGCAATACTCAAATCGATACAAGAGTTCGGTTGGAGTAGAAAATTAGCAAATCCGATATTGAAACGAGTTTCCATATCGAGATTGGTTTCATCGATGGGTTTTCCATGTACGCCTGCCAAGTACTTAACGCAATCAGAGATCGCAGATCTACGCCACTGGTATTGTTCAAGTGAACGATCACGCCTTTGGAGCTTTCCCACCGGGGCTCCTGCCATGAACATGCTAAAATGGTTGGTTATTACTTCAACGACCCTCTCAGCGACTCTCAGATGCTGAAGCATAACTTGAAATTGATCCCAAGGAACACTATCTTGTATGTCAATGGCATTTCTGTAAATGATAATTGGAGGCAGAGTTTTCTGGATTTCTTGAAGGATCCAAATCTTCCACCAGATTATGTCCCACAAGAGATCCTTATTCGTCTCAGGGTTAATAAAATAACTTTCAAAAGCATAGAAAAGGCTTAGCGCGCCTTCGGCAGGTGACAGTCCTTTACTTTTAGCGTGAATGAAAGTGTCAGTTCCATTTTGGCAATCAAAGAGCCCATGAACTCCATTTGGTATGTGCGCAAGCCATGGAAGACCTTCAAGTTCAAGTTCAGGTATCCTACATTCTGCTACAGCTCCTGATACTTTCCCGCGAAGGAGCCCAGAAAGCGGAAGGCAGTTTGGATCATTAAAAAGTTCTTTGATCCGCTGTAGTAAAGATTCTGAATTTAGTCCTTCAAAATTCATGGATATTGCTCCCGAAAAAAAGGAAAATAGAAAGAAAAACCTTATGTGTTAACACAACACTGCGGTTTGCCTTATTCTTTTTCAAAAACAATAAAGCAATACCGCTTAACTTCTTCCCAGATGAATTTTGCTACTTTTTAGTATGTTTAGTGGTTAATAGCAAGATTAACTACTAGTTTAAGCGAGTTATTTGTTGATTCTGGAAGTACCGGGGCTACTTTTTCAAGAGGTTGAATGTGGGTTCTTCTATGTAAATTCAGGTAGTTGTTAGTATTTTTTGCGATTCACACATTTTAATTGACACGGATTCTGTGTGCATGATATAGTGTGATATATGAAAAATACCACTTTAACATTTGATGATTTTGTTCTTGAGAAGGCTAGAAAGTTGGCTGAAGGGGTGGGGCTGTCATTTAATGCTTGGGTAAATCGTATCGTTTCTGAGGCGGTAGAGGAGTCTCAAGTTCAGACGGTAGAAGAGATTTTAAAGTTTTCTAAATCCGCAAAAGGGGATTCTAAGGGTCAGGTTTGGACTAGAGATAGTATTTATGAAAGGTAGGGTGTTTGTAGATAGTAATATCTTTTTATACGTCCTTGATTCTGGAAATGCTAAAAAGCAGAAACAGTCGAATGAATTTTTAGAGAAGATTTGTTTAACTAATAAGATTAGTATCTCTACTCAAGTATTAAATGAAGTCTATGCTGTTGCCACTAGGAAACTTGGCATAGAGCCACTTGTAGCAAAAGACTTTTTACGCCTTCTAAATAATTTTGATGTAATATTGATTAATCAAGAAATTATTAATTCTGCTATAGACTGTTCTATCCTAAATAGGATTAGCTATTGGGATGCACTGATGGTTAGTGCGGCAGAATCTGCTAAGTGTAAAAGTTTATATACTGAAGACTTGAATGATAAAGGTAAGGTGAGAGGGATTAGTATATTAAACCCTTTTAGTTAGTTGTGATTGGCCTAAGTGGCCTCAAGTTTCTTCCCTTACTTTCCGGTCTCGGCGGTGAAATCTATCTTATTCTTCCTCATCGCTCACAGCCATGTTATGATAAACATGCTGCACATCATCATCCTCTTCAAGAAGGTTAACTATCTTGAGAATGTCTTTTTCTTGCTCTGGAGGTAGTTCTGTTGTGTTGAGCGGTGTTCGCTGAAGTCCAGCTGTAACTACTTCAATTTTTCTTTCTTCAAGGGCTTTTTGCAGTGTGCCGAATTCTTCGAAAGATGTATAAAGTAGTAGATCTCCTTCTTCTGATTCAAACATCTCTTCAAGACCATGATCTATAAGCTCAAGCTGAAGTTCATCAGGATCCATAGCTGGCGGCTTAATTCTAAATATTCCTTGTCTGCTAAAGAGAAATTTTAAAGCGCCATCAGTAGCTAAATTCCCTCCGTGTTTAGAAAGATAGTTTCTTACGTTCGCAACAGTTCTTGTGGGATTATTGGTAGTGCATTCAACAAAAATTGCGATACCATGCGGACCGTAACCTTCATATGTTATTTCCTCTAATGCTGCTTCATCTTTCGAAGAGGCTCTTTCAATCGCGTTCTGTATCCTATCCTTGGGCATATTCAAGGACCTTGCAGTTTGCATAGCCATCCTAAGTCTAGGATTGGAGGCTGGATCAATGCCCCCCATTTTTACAGCAATAGCTAATTCTTTACCAAGCTTAGTGAATGCCTTAGAGGTCTTTGACCATCTGGCAAACATCCGAGCTTTTCTTTTTTCAAAAATTCTTCCCATCTAAGCCTAACCTATTAAGTTCTAAATTTAACTGCCTTATATGATATTGCGGTGAGAATTGCTAACAGGTAGCTAGTGCCTTCAATTCGCTTGACATACCGAGCGAAACTCTGTTAAGTAGCGCGAAAAGAGAGCATATAGATTTAAAATATTAAATATAAATCGAAAGCTACTATATTGATGCGTAATTTAACTGTTTGTAATTTATGATTAAAAAGATTCTTAAGGCTAGTCCTAATTTAGTTCTATTTATTTTATTGGGGCAGGTCTCAGAAGGTATATTAACTGCTGATGATAATATTGAAACACTTCCTACCGTCAAGGTCTCAGCGGATAAGGCTAAAAGCTCAAGTACTGGGGCATTAAGTTCAAAGTTACCTGAAATAGAAGCAGAACAACT
>JBILFC010000038.1:0-16277 GCA_044351785.1 Bdellovibrionota bacterium | reverse complement strand
AATCTAGCCATTTTGGCTCACTCCGTTTAATTTAAATTGATGTACTAAATTGCTTCAAAAGCTTTTGTCTCTGGATTAATAAATCCTCTAACCTTAGCACCGTCTGCTTGAACCATAGTCTTAAGGCGAAATGGCCTCTTATGGCTTGCACTGTAGTACATTAAATTAGAAATATGAAGTGCACCTTCTCTAGTAAGAATACCACTTTCTTCCTGGCTGTTAGCAGCTCTTTTATGCTTCTTAACTAGGTTTAAGCCTTCAACAACTACTCTACTAGACTTAGGTCTAATTGCTTTAATCGCGCCTATTTGCCCTTTAAGAGTCTTGCCCTTTTTCTTATTACCACCAGACATAACCATTACAGTATCTCCAACCTTAAGTAAGGTTTCAAATACAAATGGCTTCTTTGAGATATTAGATGAAATAACTAAACGTTTCATAATTTATAGCACCTCCGGTGCAAGAGATATAATTTTCATAAAATCCTTACCTCGAAGTTCCCTAGCTACTGGTCCGAATATACGATTACCAATTGGTTCCTTCTGGGCATTAATTAAAACAGCTGAGTTAACATCAAATCTGATATATGACCCATCCGCTCTAGCAACTTCCTTGGCAGTTCTAACAACAACTGCTTTGTGAACGTCACCTTTCTTAACTTTTGAATTAGGAATCGCATCCTGAATAGCAACGACAATCACATCGCCAACACTTGCAAAACGTCTCTTTGAGCCGCCTAAAACTTTAATACACTTAACTCGTCTTGCACCAGAGTTGTCTGCTACATCGAGTACGGTTTCTTGCTGAATCATAATACCTTTGGAATTACGCTAATGTTACTCTTCTTAAATAAAATCTATGCTACTTTCTCTATGACCTTAGTAAGTCTCCATCTCTTCTGTCTGCTAAGAGGACGAGTTTCCTTGATCATTACCTTATCACCAATGTTACACTCGTTGTTCTCATCATGAGCCATGTATCTCATGGTCTTCTGAACATACTTTCCGTACTGAGGGTGCTTCTTATAAGTTTTAACAGCTACAACAATTGTCTTAGCCGCTTTATTACTTACTACTACACCTTCTTGAACCTTATCGATTCCTCTGGCTGATACTTCTTGTTCGTCTTTCTTCATATAATTAACTATTGTTTATCTTTAAGAATTGTTTGTAATCTGGCTATCTTCTTCCTTGTAGCAGATAACTCTGAACTCTTAGGAATTCCAGATACTGCCTTGCGAAAATTAAGATTTAAAAGTTCCTTCTGAGCAGACTTAATGGCATCTAAAATACCTGCCTTATCCATCTCTCTTACTTGCTTTATGTAGTCACTAGACTTCATATAATCCTCTTTAAAATAAACTTACTTACAATATGTTATTAGAATGTCTTGCAACAAACTTAGTTTTTACTGGCAACTTAGCACTAGCTAGTGTTAAAGCCTCTCTCGCCGTAGCTTCGTCAACGCCTTTGATTTCATACATGATTCTTCCGGCTCTAACTTCAGCTACCCAATACTCAGGTGCTCCCTTACCTTTACCCATTCTCACTTCAGCAGGCTTTTTAGTTAATGGCTTATCTGGGAAAATTCTAATCCAAATACGTCCACCTCTCTTAAGCCTTCTGTTCATGGCAATACGAGCAGCTTCAATCTGTCTGTTAGTAATCCACTTACCTTCAAGTGACATTAGACCGAAATCACCAAAAGCAACAGTTGTTCCGCGAGTCTCTTTACCATAAAGGCGTGAAGACTGCTTCATTTGCTTCCTATGTTTTACTCTTTTTGGGGAAAGCATATTTTACTCTCTTCTTAATTTTATACTATATCTTTAATATCTAAACAGTCGGACCTTGAGGAGAATCAATATCCTCTAACTCGCCTAAGAATATCCAGCATTTAACACCTATGATACCATAAGTAGTAAGTGCCTCTGAGAATCCAAACTGAATTTTAGCTCTAAGAGTATGAAGAGGAACTCTTCCTTCTCTTGACCATTCAGTTCTTGCGATATCAGTTCCGCCTAAACGACCAGATACTGCTATCTTAATCCCTTCAGCGCCCATTCTCATTGATCTTTGAATAGCATCCTTCATCGCTCTTCTAAAAGCTACTCTTCTAATCAATTGATTAGAAACGTTCTCAGCTACTAACTGAGCATCTAAATCAGGCTTTCTGATTTCAATTGGATTAAGAGTTACATCTCTACCAACAATCTTCTTCAACTCTAATCTTAGATCTTCGATATTCTTTCCATCACGACCAATTACAAGTCCTGGTCTAGCTGTTCTAACATTAACTTTAACTCTGTTAGCTGCTCTTTCTATTACCACACTTGAAACTCCAGCACCTTGAAGCTTCTTAGTAACATAATCTCTTAGAAAAAAGTCTTGTTGTAACTGCTCTGAATAGCCTTTACCTCTATACCACTTGGACATCCAAGTCTCTGTTACACCTAATCTAAATCCAAATGGATGAACTTTCTGACCCATAGAATACCTTAATTTACCTTATTCCTTAAATTCCTAAAAATTACTTCTCGTCTAAAAGTACTGTAATAGTACTTGATCTCTTAATGATCTTGTTTGCTGTCCCTCTAGCTCTAGGCATAGATCTCATCAATCTTCTGCCTTCACAAACCCAAATACTCTTAATGAACAAATCATCTATATCTACATCTGAGTGTTCATTCTTAGCATTAGCTACTGCAGAAAGAATTAACTTCTCTAGTACTGGTGCTGATTTCTTTGTACTAGTAGCAAGTACTGACAAAGCATAATCAACTTTCTTTCCTCTAACTAAATCGACAACTAACCTAGCCTTCTGAGGTGATACTCTGAAGTTTGTTAAAATTGCCTTCGATATAAATGCTTCTTGAGCCTGCGCCATAATCTATCCAATTACTAATTATTAAACCAAGTCCGTACCCGGACAATATAAACAGTCTATTTCTCTCCAGCGTGCTTACTAAATGTACGAGTCGCTGAAAACTCTCCAAGCTTGTGTCCAACCATATTCTCACTAACAAATACTGGTAGAAATTTCTTACCGTTATGAACAGCGAAAGTTAGACCAACCATATCTGGAGTAACTGTTGATCTTCTAGACCAAGTCTTAATAGGACCTTTATGAGCGCCTTCTTTAGCTCTCTTGATCCACTTTAATAAACTTAGATCAACAAATGGACCTTTTTTAATAGAACGTGACATAAATTAATCCCTTATTTCTGCTTCCTTCCTCTAACAATGAACTTATCAGTTCGCTTGTTCTTTCTTGTTTTCTTACCTTTAGCAGGTGTTCCCCAAGGACTTACAGGATGTCTTCCTCCTGAAGTCTTACCTTCACCACCACCATGTGGGTGATCTACTGGGTTCATCGCTACCCCTCTTACCTTAGGACGACGACCTAACCAACGAGTTCTACCTGCCTTACCAGAACTTGTATTTGAATGATCAGAATTACCTACTAGACCAATTGTAGCCATGCAAGTAATTAGAACCATTCTTTGCTCACCAGATGGCATTCTTAACTGAGCATACTTTTCATCCTTAGCCATTAGCTGAGCACTTCCACCTGCACTTCTGCACATTTTAGCGCCACCGCCTGGTCTAAGCTCAATATTATGAACAACTTCACCTACTGGAATATCACCAAGAGGAAGAGCATTACCAACTTTAATATCTGCTTGTGATCCAGAAACTACTTTCTGACCTACAACTAAAGTATTTGGAGCGATAATGTATCTCTTCTCGCCATCTGCATAAACAAGAAGCGCAATTCTTGCAGTACGATTTGGATCGTATTCGATACCAACAACTGTAGCTGGAATACCTGCCTTATCTCTCTTAAAATCTATAATTCGGTACTGCTTCTTATGCCCACCACCACGTCTTCTCATGGTGATACGACCGTTTGCATTTCTACCATCGATTCTATTCTTCTTCTGAAGAAGAGACTTCTCTGGAGTAGATTTAGTTATTTCACTAAAATCTAAAGAAACTTTATGTCTCTGTGTTGGTGTTATTGGTCTAAAATCTTTAAGTCCCATATCAATCTCTCAATCCTAATTCAGATCCCTATAATCCTTCAATGATATCTAATGCATTACCTTCCTTGAGGGAGATATATGCCTTTTTCCAGCTACCCTTACTTGAAAGTAATTGGCTGCTAGCTCTTCTTTTAATTCTCTTTACACAATTAAGTGTTCTTACCTTATCTACCTTGACTCCGAAGACTTCTTCTACTGCCTTCTTGATTTCAAACTTATTAGCCTTTGAGCTAACTTCCAATACGAGACCTTTTCCTAAAGATCCAACACCAGTTGCCTTCTCAGTAAGAACTGGAGACTTTAAAATCTTATTTGCGCTATCTACTATGCTTCCCATATCAATCTACTCCAAACTTACTTTCAATTAACTAGACATTCTTGATTGGAATTCACTAAGACCATGCTCTGTAAAAAGAACATATTCTGAATTCACTACATCATAAGTATTCACACCAATTGCATTAAGTGGTCTAACCTTAGCTACGTTACGAATACTCTTCTCAAGAAATGCATCTTCAGCGCCTGTAATCACTACTGCCTTCTTACCATTCAATCCAAGATTAGCTAGAACCTTAACAGCTCCTTGTGTCTTAATTTCACTAAGACCAAATGAAGTAACCGCCATACAACGACCTTCTTTTAATCTATCAGAAAGAACACCACATAAAACTTTTTGCTTAAATTTCTTATTTAAAGAAAACTCATAGCTTCTTACCTTAGGTCCGTGAGCGATACCGCCACCTACCCAGATAGCTGAAGTGTTAGATCCAGCTCTAGCTCGACCCATACCTTTCTGCTTCCAAGGCTTTTTACCACCACCAGAAACTTGAGCTCTTGTCTGAACTGCGTGAGTTCCTGCTCTCCATTTAGCTCTCTGCCAACGGATCACTTCATGAATAAGTCCTGTTCTAACTCTTACTCCGAAAATGTCAGAGCTAACAGTTTTAACTCCTACTTCCTTTCCAGAGTTATCAAACAATTTAATATCTAATGTATCAGCCATATATCAATCCAATCTGGTCTAAAATTTATGCACTCTTATTAGCATTACGAATAAATAATGTAGAATTCTGTGCTCCTGGTATTCCACCTTTTACCAATATCACATTCTTATCTAAGATTAAGTCTACAACTTCAATTCCTTGAACCATTACTTGAGAAGCGCCCATGTGACCTGGCATTCTCTTATTCTTAAATACTCTTCCAGGAAACTTTCTGTTACCAATTGAACCCACGTGTCTAAAATATTCGTGAGTACCATGAGTTTGAGTTTGAGCGCCTTTCATTCCGTGTCTTTTAATAACACCTTGAAAGCCTTTCCCTAAAGAAATTCCAACTACGTCTACCTTCTGGCCTTTTTCAAAAAGACCTTCCAATGCAATCTCATCACCTACAGCAAATTCTCTGTCAGTAAAGTATTTATCAAGTCTAATTTCTCTTAAGAATTTAGGAATACCTTTCTCTGCCTTACTAACATGACCTAGCTTAGCTTTAGTTAATCTCTGGATCTTCTGAGAACCGATACCAACTTGGATAGCCTTGTATCCTTCTTTCTCTTGATTTTTTACTTGAAATACAACGTTAGGAGCTAACTCAATAGCTGTAACTGGAACACACTCTCCCTTCTCAGTAAAGATCTGAGTCATTCCAAGTTTCTTACCGTACATAGCATTCATACTAGCTGCCTTCATAATCGCTCCGAACTTTATTTAATTTCAACTTCAATACCAGCTGACAATTCTAGCTTTCCTAGATCATCGATTGTCTGCTGAGTAGGTTCCAAAATATCTATAAGCCTCTTGTGAGATCTGATTTCAAATTGATCTCTAGACTTCTTATCAACGTGAGGAGATCTGTTCACAGTAAACTTCTCTACTCTAGTAGGAAGAGGGATAGGTCCTGCAACCTTACCACCTGTTCTTCTAACTACTTGTACAATTTCTTGCACAGCTGAATCTAAAATCTTATGATCGTACCCACAAAGTCTAATTCTAATCCTCTGACTACCTAACATAGCTGTCTCCTATCACCTAATTCACTGACTTTTAAGGCAGATGAACAAATAAAAACAAATAAATAAAATTGGGCTTTTAACCCATAACTATCTGAAATCTTTAAGTATTAATAAAAATACATACGACTAGAATGGTTCTTACCCCCTAGGCCGCGCGCGTATATATCAGTAACAAGTAATTAAATCTAGGGGGTTTACACTTTTTTTTACATATTTAAGCTTCGGTATGCCATTTTTGGATTCCTTGCCTCTTTACTGCTACTAATTGACTCCCCGTGCTGACTCAAATCTAGACCTATATCTTCATCCTCCTCACTAACTCTAAGTACTGTAACCATACTAACTACCTTATAAATGGCCATAGAAACAACAAAGCTATATGCTGATACAATAAATACTGCCAATAAATGTGCGTAAAATATTGTGGGGTCCCCCGAAAGCAGACCAACCTTTTCAGCAAAAACACCTGTAAGAATCATACCCGAGATCCCACCCAAACCATGACAAGGGAAAACATCAAGAGTATCATCAATATCTGTCTTATCTCGGAAACTAACCGCTAAATTAGAGATTATAGATGAAATCGCACCGATTAATATACTAGATCCAACACTCACAAAACCAGCTGCAGGTGTAATTGCTACGAGCCCCACCACTGCTCCAATACAAGCACCCATTGCAGAAGGCTTCTTACCTCTAATTCTGTCCACCAGTAACCATACAAGCATCGCAGATGCAGAAGCTGTATTTGTTGTAAGAAATGCCATTACAGCAGCTTCATTAGCAGCTAATGCTGATCCAGCATTAAATCCAAACCAACCAAACCAAAGCATTCCAGTACCAAGTAAAACAAAAGGAACATTTGCAGGGACATGTTCTTTTCTTTCAATGTGAACCTTTCTTCTCCCAAGAAATAAAGCTCCAGCTACTGCTGCAATTCCTGCGGACATATGCACCACCGTACCACCAGCAAAATCGAGAACTCCCCATACTCTTAAAAATCCTTCTGGATGCCAAGTCCAGTGAGCAATCGGTGCATAAACAAAGATACAAAATAAAGTACAGAATAAAATATAGGCTGAAAACTTAACCCGTTCTGCAAATGATCCAGAAACCAAAGCAGGTGTAATAATTGCAAATTTAAGCTGAAAAAGGGCATATAATGCTAATGGAATGGTTGCAGAAAAAATTGGCTCCGGTGCTCCTCCTACTCCTTTAAACATAAAATAAGTTCTAGGATCTCCAATAAAGCCACCGATACTCTCACCAAAAGCTAAGCTAAAACCAAACACGACCCAAAGAATACTAATAAGTCCCATACAAATAAAACTTTGCAGCATTGTGGAAATCACGTTTTTCTTATGAACCATCCCGCCGTAAAAGAATGAAAGACCAGGAGTCATTAAAAGCACAAGAGCTGTAGCAGATAGCATCCACGCGACATCCGCGCCCTGTATTGTTGATGGCACATCTTCTGCTAGTGCTAAGGCCGGAAACGTGAGGATGAAATTTAGTACGAGAACCAACCTATTAATTTTTTTAATCATATCTATACAAATGCCCAATTAATCTTATAATTATTTGGGCATTAAGTTAAAACCTTTAAGTACAGATGGAAAGAGTTAATTTGCTTTTAATCTCTCAGTTTCTATCAATTCACTAGTGGAACCGCTTACTAGTAAAGTGTCTGATGCAAGAATAGAAGTAAATGGATAGGTCAAAGGTGCTTGAAACTGAACATTTACATTAACCCGACCATCTACCTCAGCAATATTAACCGCAACACAATTCGCCTGACTTGGAGAAGCACATTCAACAGCTTGTGGTAGCAACTTTCTTATCTCACCTAGAGCTTTATCTTTAGCCAACTGAAAATTCGTCTCTGTTTTATAGTCTTGGGTCCCTACTTCTCCAGCTACATACTCCGGGAAACAATTAACAAAAGTCCCGTTTATACATCCTGCAGGTGGCCCGTTACTTGCCCCAAGCGCTATTACATTCCCAATAGCTCCCTCACCACAGGTAGTTAAAAACTGAGTACAAAGTGGCATTGTCCTCGCCTGATCTAACGTCATAGTAAGACTTCCCGCGGGTATTTCATTAAATGTAAAACTTATATTAGGATCTGTAAGTTGGCCTTTGCCTTCAATAACGGAAGAACTATTGCCGTATGACCTAAGAGCAGCCTCTAGATTAGTGAATGAAGAGCCGATAGCACAACTGTTATCAGGCGAACAATCTAAATTGTAATCAAAGGGAGAGGTAGAAGCAGAACTAATGAATGGTCTTGGCTGAGGGATAGGATTACCCCCAGAATCACTTATAAAAGGCCAAGCACCGCTTATCTTTAAGGGATTAGAGCTAGCTTTAACATAATTAAAAGTATTAACGGCCTCAGACCACCCTTCAGATGATGAAGTACCCTCATATACTTGAATATTAGTTAAAAGCTTTTCTTTAGTCGTAACTAGCATGTCTGAGGAATTAGTTTTCAATTGTGTTACCTGAAAATTTTCAGGTAAAGATTTTGGATTTACTCCACCCTTTGCTCGGACAGAATTCGGTACAATAATCTCCACACCACGAAAGCTATTCTTAGACCAGGAATGCTCCCAGGCAGAATTTGTTACCCCTGCCCCGAACTCGGGATCTAGTTCGCTCTTAAAATCGGTAGGCAAGCTTTCTATCGCTCTAAATCTAGCATTATTATTTAGGCTTAATGCAAAAGTAAGATTCTTTTTATAAATACCTTCTAACTCTGCCTCTTTTAAATTCCATCCACTACAATTAGGGATAGCGCCTGCTTGGCCTACAATTTCCCTATTCGGGCAAACATAAAAATCATTATTAACTGAAACTGGATTTAGACAAGAAGGAACCTTAGCAAATTTACGTATTGGAATTTCAGGAGCAAAATCATTCCCAGACTGATAATAGCCCCTCCCCGTGGGCACATTCCGAAAACGCACTTTATTCTCAGCATCGTATTGGGAAAGTTCTGGCCATTTGGCTATCGCTTGTTCCCAAGGCAACCAAGTACACACTTCCCTACTTAATCTCCGTAGACCATCAGCTTGCCTTGACCACTCCAAATATGTCCAGTCCTGTTCTGCTATAAAACTCACCCCGTCCAGACCTTGAAATAAAAATGAATTAACGTCATTAGGATCAGATGGATCACTTAAAAAGTCTTGGCGCTGTAATGGTGGTAAGTTCCCAAAGCGGGGTAAATCCACAGATCCCGACGAGTTTACAAGCGTCTTAAGAGAGCCAGTTGATTTATACCTCGACTCAAGTGAAGCAATGAATGCACCAGGATTACAACTAAACGTCTCAACCACCATAAACTGCCTAGAAGGTGTTATTGGATACGGTCTAATCTGTACGTCACCAGGCTCGGGGTCTTTAAAGCCCTTAGCTCTAAATTGTTGATTAAGCTCTTCAACACTCTGTGCTAGTGACTCTGATGGCGCTTCAGGAGCAGAATCACATATTGGAGATCCACCAAGAAGCAGCCAGGGTGAATCTCCTGCACTCCTAGGATTGGGAATAGACAATGAACAATAGGAATTATTTCTATTAGCTCCTTGAGATAAGCTCCAAAGACCATTTGATACATCACTACATCCCGGAGCAGTAGCAATCCGTGCACCAGCACCAAGCCCCCCGCCTTGAAGGAATGAAGCGCACCACCTAGTGTCAAAATAGGTAGAAGACGTAAAATCAATACCTGCAGGTAAATTTACAACTCCGTTTAAACGACAGACCTTCTCAGGACCTCCACTTACTGGAGCAACATATATACTCACATCTGCCATTAAATTAGCGTAGCTATTTAAAAGTCCTACATATCTTTGCGGACGAACCTCTTCCTCCTCCCATACTAGCTGATGATTCGCGGTGTTAACTTCGTAAGAATTATATTCTGCTCCATATAAATCTTCTGTAACCTCTCCCGTATACCTAAAAGTATCTACAGTAACACTCGTTGGGCCAAATGATGGCTGATAACCGAACCAAGTGGCAATTGGGTTACCTGCAACTCCATTTGGCACTACTGATTTACATTCGGGATCTGAAGGGGATAAGCACCTTGCTGCTCTTCTAGCAGCCTGCTCAGCTCCGGAACGAGCCGCGGTATACTCAGTAAGATTATAAAAAGTGAACAAGAATAAAGCACCACCGAGGGTTGAGAACATTAAAGATAAGGTTGTTCCGCCCTTAGTCTTCCAACTCGATCCTACACTATGCAAACTACCACGCATATAAATCACCTTAATTTCTAATTATCTGAAATTCCTTAATCTGATATCCTAACTCACTTCCTAATTGTTGCTGAAGCCACCCTGGATTAATCGATGGAGACATGACATCGACTGATACCATGTAGGCAACACCTACATCATAGAACCTATCTTGCCCTAAACCTCCAGTAACACCAAAGCTTGGTTTTACTATAGAGAAACCTCCACGACTATCGGCCTCTCTTACTTGAGTAGCGATATAATCATCATCTGATGTATAGGTAGCCTTGGGAGCCTTTGTGCGAATATCTAAGTTAGAATTTCCAAATTGTGAAAGAATTTCTGCTCCCTTTTGATAACTCCTAACATTACCCGTCCTTGGATCTATATCAAGAGTTAGAGGGATAACCACTACTTTAATCTGATTATTACCATCTGCGGATGCCAATGATAGTCGTCTACTACTAACAGCACTCCCTATTGTATCTGCTATGCTCTTAGCGGTAGTTTCAACCATTACAGGATCTATGACTACGGAACCTCTAGAAATTTTATAAATTTTTTCCGTTGTTTTTAAAACTTGATTATGAACTCCCTCTCTAACCGCATCTGTAACTAAGGCGGTATCTAGCCTAGACAAACCTACATCTATTCCGACAAATAGAAGAAGTAGCGCCAAAGGAAGACATAGAGTCATTTCAAGCATGCCCTCCCCTTTCTCGCATTTATAGAGTTTACTAAACATTAAGATGAAAGCACCACTTTCTTTTCATTATTAATAATTGAAACTACGATATCCTGAATATCAGAAGGTCCAGCTAGTTCGACCTGTATTCTTTCATTTAATAAATTCTGATATTCTTGCTGCCTAAGTACAAGTTCTTGCTGAATCGCTACTGGCATTTCTGTAGCATAGTAGCCAACTAAATATATCTTCAGATTTGAAACTTCATTAACCAAGGCTATCGCCCGCTGCATATCTGGGCTAGCAATTAAGGGTAAAGTCTCGCTTATTAGTAAGACAACTTTTGATGAATCTCTTACTAAGCCTCTCCGCTTTGTAGTATTAGCTGCAGTGGTGACTTTTTCAGTTTCTACTATAGTAGTTAAAGCTTGGAAAATACTTCTAGAAATGTTCCCTAAACCTACCTCATGCTGATTTCTTCTTATTCCATGATAATAGATTGCTTCTCTAATGCTCATGCCGCCTTGTTTGAAACAGTTAGAAACATAAGATAAATACGGATTGGGATAATGTCCACGTGGATCAGCAAACAGTCCGCTTAATACAACTTGAGGACAAGAATTAGTACTAGTCCAAGTTGTAGACTCAGGAATATTATATCTGCTGTTATTGGCTTCTGAATGTGCATATAAAACACATGCTTCATCTGAATGAGCAATATCAGGTTCAAAATAGTTAGACCAAGCAACTGAAGAATTAGGTTCATCAACATACTTATAGTCTTTCAAAATTGTATAACCCGCTCCACCGGCGACAGATGAAGGAATATCTCCGGGGGTGACATATACCGCGAGCCTATTCTCTTCGTTTACAGAAATTGCATCCAAGACTAGTAAGGAGGCATGTTTCAAAGGCATTACCACTGGATTATAACAAAGCTGAGTGGCAAATTTCATGTACCTATTAGGTACAAACTCAACCGGAGACCACCAGTTACTCCAAGCAAGAGGAGGCTGTGGGCTAGGATCGATAGAAACAGTAGGTGGCAGAATAAAATTAAAATATTCTGACTGCGGCCAATCGAGTTGAGACCCCCATAGATTAGGTGCTGGTGGACGAAGATTTACACTATCAGATACTATGAGCACTAAGTCAGTGGGCAATAAACGAGCAGAGGCAGTTTCATTTATTGGGAACACTGTGCCCGAACCAGTAAATGCTTGAAGAAAATAATCAAATCCAGATTCGACACTACCAGCTACATTGACATTAATACTAGATGGTCTTACGCGATTAGATACTTCAGATGCAGTAGCATCAATGGTTAAATTAAGATTGTTTGATTGATTAAAGAAATTAGCCTGACTTTGAAAAACGGCTTCCGCGTCCTGCTTTGATGGAAGATATTGAGCGGTTTCTAAAACAATACGATCAGCATGCCTTCTAGCCTCTTCCCTAAGAGCCTGCCAATGACTGACATCAATCACTATCATTAGCATGACCATGACTATAGGCAGGATAAATAAAGCATAAAATGCAATATTACCATTCTGCCGTCGTGTATTGTTTTGATAGCTTTTAAACAAATTATTTTTAAATTTAAGCTTTAATTAGTTATCGCATTTTCCTACTGAGCATTCCAAAATTCAGCCTTAAAATCTAGCACTCCTGTTCGATATCGAGCATGAAAAGCGGTTTAAAAAAGGAACTACCCTCTTTCTACCTACCCTCTCTCCTTATCAGCCCGACAATGAGTTATTCATACCAATAACTTGCCTGTGTGCATTAAAATCACAGGGACACAAAAAACTTGCTAAATAGTAGGAATTATAGTATTCCCCCATCACTCTGATAAAGAAAAAGGCATTCATTATTAATGAACAGCCATAACCAGAGTTAGAAGCCTAGTGAGAAAGATCATTTAGGGCTTAAAAGAACCCCCTAAATAACTAGTACCTTAAGGCCAAAATGACATCTCCAAATTTTAAAGAACTAGGCTTAATCGAGCCTATATGTAAGTCACTTCAAACTGAGGGCTACGAAACGCCTACTCCAATTCAAGCAGGCTCAATTCCGCAATTGATTAAAGGCGGCGACCTCTTAGGCTGTGCTCAGACTGGTACTGGGAAGACAGCAGCATTTGCCCTTCCGATGCTTCAGCTGTTAAGCGCCGAGCCTAAGAAGTTAAGACCTGGTCAAGTTAGAAGTCTAATTCTCACTCCAACGAGAGAACTAGCGATTCAGATCGGTGATAACATTAAAATTTATGGAAGGCATTTAACGGTAAGTAATTTAACTATATTTGGGGGAGTCTCAGAAGTTCCACAGATAAAAGCACTAAAAAATGGAGCGGACATTTTAATTGCAACTCCAGGTCGTCTTCTAGATTTACTTGAAAGAAGATTTGTAGATCTTAGTACAGTAGAGATATTCGTACTTGATGAAGCAGATAGAATGTTAGACATGGGCTTTATTAGGGATGTAAAAAGAATCTTACCCCTTATCCCTAAAAAGAGACAAACTCTACTATTCTCTGCAACTATGCCAGAAGAAGTAAAAGAGCTTGCAATGGGAATTCTTAGAGATCCTCTTTGCATCGCAGTTGCACCTGTATCTTCAACTGCGGACAGAATTGATGAATGTGTAATGTTTGTTGAAAAAGATAATAAACGAGCGCTACTACTTGAGATATTAAAAGATAAAGACATTAAACGAGTCCTTGTTTTTACCAGAACGAAACACGGGGCTAATAGACTAGCTGAATCACTTGAAAAAGCTAAAATATACTCAGCAGCGATTCACGGGAATAAATCTCAAGGTGCTAGACAACGAGCCTTAGAAGAATTCAAAAATCATAAGATTAGAGTACTCGTTGCAACAGATATTTTTGCTAGAGGAATAGACATAGACGACATTACGCATGTCATTAACTATGAACTACCAAATGTACCTGAAAGCTATACCCATAGAATAGGTAGAACAGCTAGAGCCGGAGCAAGTGGAACAGCAATATCTTTCTGCGATAGAGAAGAAAGGGGATACTTAAAAGATATAGAGAAAATGCTTAACAGAAAGGTTAACGTAATTGCAGAGCATCCCTTTATCTCGACAGTACCCATGACCGCCAGAATCACTAAACCTACAGAGAAAAAAAGATCCAGCGCACCACAACACCAGAACCGAAGACCTAGCCGAGGCAACTCATCCAACCCCAAGCCATTTAGCAATAAAGGAAGGGAGTTTAGGAATCGAGGGATGGGCGCGAGTTAAGGAAACATCGATCACGTGTAAGAATCCAACTTTTTCCTACACCCAACTTACTTGATAAAGCCCTCGAACATTCTTAAGCCAAAGAATGAAGTCAGCTAGTCTAATAAATGTAGCTTGCCATTTGTTACCTTAAATAGAATTGGAGATTTTAGGACTTCCCGAAAATCATTAAAAGTAAATTTTCCGATAGCTCCACTGTATGTCCCAGCCTGAAGTTTATTCCTAATCTCTGGAATATTCAGTTCTCCAGTTTGCCTGATAGATTGCGCCAAAGAAAAAACTGCATCATACCCTCCTTCCGCCGACAATCCTGGCGCCTCACCATATCTTTGTTGAAACTCTTCCTTAAATTCATTGGTTGGCTCTGAGGTCTTACTAACAATTAAGCCTTCCATTAAGCCACCAGAACTTGCAACCCGTAAATCATCCAAACTCTCCCCCAACTTGATACCTTTAAAACCTAGCTTAGAAAGCTCTTTAAGCCCAATATCAATTTGATTATAGTTAATAAAAAATACTACATCTGGCTTTGTCTTAATAATTTTCAGAGCTTCAGTTCTTAGATCCATTTGAGTAGGTATAGCTTCTATCCTTATCGTTACTACTCCTCCAAGCCTCAAAAACTCCTCTTCAAAAATCTTGCCCTGAGTACTTTCTGCTGGCTGCTGACTACTAAAAATTGCAGCACGCCTATTACCCTTATCAAAGGAATACTTTGCGAGTGCCTTTGTAGCATATTCTTCAGGTGGCCTCATATTAAACAAAAAATCAGAAGAACGACTAAACTCCATAGAACTAGCGGAAGGAGTAATGACAATTAAATCCTTCACCTTAGTGGCCAGAGGGGCAATGGCCAAAGCACCTGGAGCCCAAGATGGTCCAATGATAAATTGAACTTTCTGTCTCAACAAATTATGAAAAGCAGTTACAGCTTTTGCACCGGAAATAGACTCTTCAGTATCCTCTACTATCAATTTAAGTTGTTTATTAAGAACACCACCGCTAGCATTAATTTCTTCCACTGCCATACGAGAACCTTTCAAAGCGGAAGATCCCCAATCTGCACAATTCCCAGATTGACAAAGCATAACTCCAATAGGAAGTTCTTCATTCGGTACAGCAGAACATTCGCGAAGCAATCCAATGCCACAAATTATCACAAATAGGATCGAGATTTTTCTATCCATGAACAATTAAATAATTATAGATAATAAACATTAAGTTAGCACAAATTTATGCGACTACAACCCTCTTTTTAGATGACTTTTCGTCAATATATATGCCATTATCATGAATCAATTTAGTGCAAATTATTCTTAAAACGAAATGCCTTACTTAAGACTTATTATTCCCATATTTTGCATTGTAATATTTTGTTTTGCTAATCCCGTCTATACATTTGCTCAGACAGAGAAAGAAATACAGGAAACCTCTTTAAAAATCAAAATAGCGCATAAAGAGTTAGTTAATTCTTACTCAACCTACTCTGATAGCACACTCTCCCCTGAAACAGTTTCCTCTATCGAAGCCTTAAAACAGTCAATTGAGAAACTGGTTAAAGCATTTGTTCATGAGCTACCTATAAATATTCCTTTAAATACCCATGACATAAAACTTGACCTAAATAAACTTGCACAGACTACTAAAAAAGAGAAACAAAATATCAATTTTAAAGTTCAAATTAGCAGTGGGAATCTTCTGCAAATATTAAACAAATTTGATATCCCCTGTGGAAATGATTCTATACTATTATTATTTCAACCGAGTGAAGACAAATGGAAACATGTATTAACGTGGGAAAGTCCCAGGTACGAAGAAATTAATGGCTCTTTAAATAACTTTGAATACGCTGTCTCAACTCCCGATAACGATGGGAAATGGTATGTAGTGGGGACCGACTCACCCGCTCGATGCTCTTCTTGCTGGGGCACACAAAGATTTTATGTAATGGAACCGACCAAAGAAAAGGTTAATCCAAATATTCTATTTCAGAAAACTGAAACTAGCTACCAATGTGAT
>JBILFC010000219.1:0-5386 GCA_044351785.1 Bdellovibrionota bacterium | reverse complement strand
AATAGAGATTAAATATATACTTAGTGACTAAAGGCTTTAAATTATAATATCTGCATTTCTTTAGTGTAAACTTTCGTTTGTAAATATAATGTCTGAAGATATTCTTTTCTGATTTTCAACCTTGAGAGTTGTGGTCACTCTCTGAGGATATAATATTGGGGATATAATATTGGGGCCCTATCCATTTTCTTCCCTTTGAGAGTTGTGGTAAGTCTCTGAGAATATAATAATAGGAGAGATATAATATTGGGACTAGTCGCCTAAAGGCTCCTACGCTATACCACTATTTCACTCTTGATTTCCCGCAAAAGCGGAAAATTAAATCGTGAGCAGTATATACTGGCAGCGAGTTTGACGGTTGTTTTCAGGTAGCTGCACAACGAAAGCTTTTACCTATAATAATTTTAGTAGCGAATTAAGCGAAGGGCATTGGATAATGTATATTCTTGGAATAAGTGGTTCGCTTGAATTGCTTCACGAACACCGTTACCACACGCCTTCATCCACAGGTCATGATGCGAGTGCCTGTTTGCTTAAAGATGGCAATATCGTTGCGGCCATTGAAGAAGAGCGTCTGAACAGAATTAAGCATACAAACAAGTTTCCAGTTAGTTCCATAAAATTCTGCTTAGATTCAGAAGGGATTTCTCTCGGTCAAGTCGATTATATCGCGTATTACGCCGAAGAGGAAAATCTTAATGCGTGGCTTAAGTTATTAATAAAAAAATACCCCGATTTCCCGAAATTTAAAAATGTCCGTGAATCGCTACATTTTAATTTCAAGGTGTCCTTTAATATTGAGGTTGATCTGGATAGAATCATATTTGTCCCGCATCAAATTGCCCACGCATGGAGCGTTTATGGGTGTTCGGGCTATTCGGAATCTCTCGTGCTGACTCTCGATGCTCAAGGTGATTCAGAAGATGCTGGGATTGTTCTTCGAGGGAGTGGATTGGAAATGGAACTTCTTCGAAATATTCATGTTACACGCTCTTTAGGAGGATTGTACTTAAGAGTCATTCGCGCCATGGGTTTCAGAATATTTGATGAGTATAAAGTGATGGGGCTCGCCCCGTATGGAGACCCTTCAGTTTACCGCGAATTCTTTGAAACATTATTCGTTTTGCTCCCGGATGGAGATTGGGAAGTGAATTTCCCTGCTATTCCAGAAGTCGCGGGATTAGTTAAGCCTGAGGAAAAAGATTTTAGGGCTTCTCAAACCCACAAAAATATTGCTGCGGCGCTTCAAGAGACACTTGAAAAAATTGTTTTTCACGGATTGGATTATTGGCGTGGAAAAAGCGGGATGGAAAATTTGTGTCTCGCGGGTGGTGTTGCGCAAAATTCAACGATGAATGGAAAAATTCTTCGTTCGGGGCTTTTTAAGCGAGTTTTTGTTCAACCAGCTGCTAGTGATTCTGGGTGTTCCCTCGGTGCCGCTCTTAGTGTCCACGTTCAGAAAGGGAAGATGGAGAACAAAGGGGAAAACGATTTTAAACGTTTGGAGCACGTCTATCTTGGGACTTATATTCAAGCGGATGTTGTTTCGAGATTGAACGCATGGAGCGCGTTCATTGATTTTGAGACCTCTTCGAATATTATCAAAGATGCAGCGGAGGCTCTTGCTAGCGGGGCTGTCCTGGGGTGGGTCCAGGGGAGATCTGAATTCGGTCCTCGAGCATTGGGCAACCGAAGTATCCTGGCCGACCCGCGACCCTTTGAGAATCGTACGATCATAAATGAGATCGTAAAGAAACGGGAAGAGTACCGACCATTTGCTCCGGCAGTTCCAGAGGAAGCAGCAATTAACTATTTTGAACTCGGAAATCATGTCGAGGAAGGTCAATTTAACTATATGACATTTGTCATGGGCGTAAAGCTACCGCAACGCGCTCTCCTTGCTGCTGTCACGCATGTAGATGGGTCAGCGCGAGTACAAACAGTCTCACGTCATACGAACCCAAAGTTTTGGGAACTCTTAATGCAATTTGGTGGGATTACAGGAGTTCCTATTCTTTTGAATACTTCCTTTAACAATCATTTCGAACCAATCGTAGATAGTGTTGACGATGCTGTCATTTGTCTTCTTACTACTGGCCTTAATTATATGGTTGTTGAGAATTGTATGGTTCGAAAGCGGCAATTTAATTGGGAGTCGCTACTCCGATGTTATATTTCGTTACCTCGGCATTTAATTTTATCGCAGAAATCAGTGGAGGTGGGCTTGGAGGCTACGTTCGATTGCTGTGAAATTCGCTCAACTCACGAATCTGAGTTTGTGTATCCAATTGGGCGAGAGCTTTTTCAAATTCTATCTATGGTCGAGGGTTCAAAGACCCTTGGAGAATTGCTCTCAGGGACTTTAAAACAGAATCCGAACGACTGCGAAAAAATCGTTCATGATATTATTGAGCTCTGGTCGTTGCGACTCGTTAATATTTCACCGAACGTGATGGTCTCTGCCCCTATTGATTATTCTCACTGACCCACCACACCTTAACCCTTTAAATTAAGCCCTCAAATATCAAAAAACACCAATAATTTTCACCTCTCAAGTGCAATAAGCCTCCCCTTCCCACGATAATTAAAGAAAACCCCTATTTTATTATCAAGAGGCCCAACATGAGCTATCACCCCCGCATAGAGTCCAAAGACCATACCTCATTTACAACAAGCAGATGTAGGAACTCAGAACTATGGTTTGTAAACAATAAACAACTAGAAGCAAGAATCTTAGCCTATCTTGCTAAGTACACTACAATATATGAGGTTATCCTTTATGGCTTCGCTATTGAAGGCAATCACATACAAATGGCAGCTGATTTTCCTAAAGAAAATAGAGCAGACTTTAAAAGAGTATTTAACTCTGTTGTAGCTAGGTTAGTCCCGACCTACTGTAAAGATTATTCAGGAGGAAGATTATTCGAAAGAAGATATTCCTGCGAAATCATGCCTCAACATACTGATGACATAGAAGATCGGGTATTTTACTTAGCCTTACAAGCTGTTCAAGACGGCTTAGTTCAAAAGATATCAGATTACCCCGGCTATAACTTCTTTCATGATGCAATACATAATATTGAAAGAGAACATAAAGTAGTAGACTGGACTGCTTACAACCGAGCTAAAAGAGGCAATCCCAATATCTCAATTAAATACTTTGAAACTACCTACAAACTAAAATATCACAGAATCCCCGGATACGAAGACCTAAGCCAGAAAGACTACTCTAAAGCACTATCAAAGAAATTAGAAAAGAGAAGAACAGAAACCGTTAAAAAGAGACTAGAAGAAGGAAAAGGCTTTCTAGGAACAGAACTGCTAAAACAAGTTAAGCCCGGAGCAAGACCACAAAGTACAAAGAAGTCAGACCGTAACAGCTTTAGACCAAGAGTACTATCAATCTGTCCCCTAAGAAGAGCAGAAGCAAAGAAATTCTATTTCGATTGTTATACCAATTTCAAAGACGCCTCGAAGAAACTAAGAGAAGGAATACTAAACATAATCTTCCCGCATGGGATGTACAAACCTCCATTTAGACCACCACCCATCGCTATCACAGCCTAAACAGACTCACTCCCTCAACTATCAACATCTCCCGATTCACACCTACAGTATAGCCTTGTCTAAAGTCTGATTTCTGGTCTTTTATAGCCATTGTTCGATCAAATCGTTATAAGCTGAAATGTTGTAAATCGTGAGATTAGAGGAATTTTAAGTGAATTGAAGTTTGAGAGATCATAAAATTTTGAGAGTTGTGGAGACTCTCTGAGGATATAATATTGATGTCATCCTAAGCATCCCTCTTTACATGGTTCTTATTGAGGTAATTTTCTACCTTCTATACGACTTTTAAATAGATAGCAGATAAGCCCCCCCTTGAGTTACTCCTGACCCAGCACAGCTTTAACCCAATTAAATGAAGCACTTAATAATCAGGGAAACCAATAATTACACTTCGCAAGTGCAATAACCCTCCCCCTCCTACGATAATAAAAGAAAACCCCTATTTTATTATCAAGAGGCGCAACATGAGTTATCACCCCCGTATAGAATCTAAAGACCATACCTCATTTACCACGAGTAGATGCAGGAACTCAGAACTATGGTTTGTAAATAATAAACAGCTAGAGTCAAGAATCTTAGCTTACCTCGCTAAGTACACCACTATATATGAAGTCATCCTTTACGGCTTTGCTATAGAAGGCAATCACATCCAGATGGCTGCTGACTTTCCTAAAGAAAATAGAGCAGACTTTAAAAGAGTATTTAATTCAGTTGTGGCTAGGCTAGTCCCAACATTCTGTGAAAATTATCCAGGAGGAAGATTATTCGAAAGAAGATACTCTTGTGAAATAATGCCGCAACATACAGATGACATAGAAGATCGAGTATTTTATCTAGCCTTACAAGCTGTTCAAGATGGCTTAGTTCAAAAGATATCAGATTACCCAGGCTATAACTTCTTTCATGATGCGATCCATAATATTCAACGAGAACATAAAGTAGTAGACTGGACTGCTTATAATAGAGCTATAAGAGGCAATCCCAATATTTCGATTAAAAGCTTTGAAACAACCTATAAACTTAAATACAACAGAATCCCCGGATATGAAGACCTAAGCCAGAAAGACTACGCTAAAGCACTATCAAAGAAGTTAGAAAAAAGAAGAACTGAAACCGTTAAAAAGAGACTAGCGGAAGGAAAAGGCTTTCTAGGAACAGAACTACTAAAACAAGTTAAACCCGGAGCAAGACCACAAAGTACAAAGAAGTCAGACCGTAACAGCTTTAGACCAAGAGTACTATCAATCTGCCCCCTCAGAAGAGCAGAAGCGAAGAATTTCTATTTTGATTTTTATACAAATTTCAAAGACTCCTCTAAGAAACTAAGAGAAGGAATACTCGACATAGTATTCCCGCATGGGATGTACAAACCACCCTTTAGACCACCACCCATCCCTATCACAGCCTAAACGGACTCACTCCCTCAACTATCAACATCTCCCGATTCACACCTACCGTATAGCCTTGTGTAAAATCTGATTTTTGGCTTCTAAAAGCCATTTTTTGATCAAATTATCATTGAATGAAATGAGGCAAATCGTCAGATTATTGGAATTTTAAGTGAATTGAAGTTGGAGAGATCAAAAAATTTGGAGAGTTGTGGAAACTCTCTGAGGATATAATATTGGGGTTTGAGAGATCAAAAAATTTGGAGAGTTGTGGAAACTCTCTGAGAATATAATAGGAAGGGCCGATAATATCAGGAAGATAATTAATGAATCTAAAGGAGTAATTTATCGAAAATAGGATTTTTACGAGTTTTTAAAGAACATAGACTCTATAGGAAGGTCAGTAAAAACTCTTCTTTCTATAGAATCTT
>JBILFC010000218.1:0-5395 GCA_044351785.1 Bdellovibrionota bacterium | reverse complement strand
AAGCGCTCCTGCTAAAGATACTACTTTAGAAAAAAAAGTGGAAGATTCTGAATTTGTTGATATCTTTCATATCATAGAATTTGAGGGGCAGACCTTAACATTCATAGCCTATTGGTATACGGGCTCAGAAACAAATGCCGATAGGATTGCGGGGATTAATGGGATAAATAAGAGCGCTCCCTTAAGATTAAGTCAATCTATAAGAATACCATCTTACCTATGCCTTAAAAAAGATAAGCCTACCGAAATGGATTTTAAAAACTTCTTAGCTAATTAAGTTGGCTTGAAATCTAGAATGGTCTCAGATAGACCATAGTAAGTGCAACTAATAATGTTAATGCACATAGTTTTATAAGTATCGCTCTCTTCTCTGGCATTCTAAAAAACATCCCTACTACAACTGATAGTAGTAGCCAACAAGCTATCTTAACCAATATCCATCCTGGGAACCCTAGATGAAGCATCCCCGCCATTCCAAAGCCAGAGATAAAGATTAATAAACTCGCAATGCCAGAAAACATAAGCATCTTCTTTCTATTTTCAGCGACAGGAGAAACGCACGCGCCCACACATGTACCGAATAATGATGCGATGGAAAAAACATGGAGAATAGAAAATATTGATGTCATACTTGGCCCCTTTAAAATTGGAGAGAGAATAAATAATTTCAGAAGATTTAGCAACTTGCATGAAATCCCTCTCAAATAAGGGGAGGAGCGTGAAAATCAATTAATCTGTGTCTGGCCTATGCCCTCTCAACTTTTTAGGTTTTTGTTTATGCTCACGTTCAACCTCTTGGATCTTATTCGCACCAATTTTTTGAGTAATATCTTCCATAGAAGCATTGATAGTTGATAGTTTAGAAACTAAGCCCTCCATTTGCCAGCTAATTTCCTCTTGCTTACTATTAAGCTCTTCAGATACTCTATTAATATCTGCTTTTAACTTTTCATTAGCAACGGAAAGCCCACTTAGATCTTGAACCATGCCCTCACTTGCTGGGAGCTTAGAGCCTTTTACTTTATTATTTGTTTCAATTCTAATCGTCTTCTCAGGAGGAATTTCTATAGGAGGTCGCCATGAATCTGTAAGAGACCACATTATAAGGACAACAAGAATGAAAATACCACCTGCCCACAGCCTCTTATCTGTACCAAGGATTAATTTAGCATCTTCTATTAATTGTTTCATAACTCCCTACACCTTACCGCCTTAGCTGTTATGAAAGTATGTAACAGAAAAGAAACATAGCGTCTTAAACCACTGAAATTATTGAAATTCCTTCAAGAACCTCAAGAACCTCTCCCTGTTCTTCAAACTATTAAAGAAAGCTATATGCTTACCCTCTGATTCTCTCCATAGCTCCTTCCTCTCACTGACGACTTTATTAAACAAAATCTCGCTTTGCTTCTTTGACACAATGGGATCAAGGTCATCATGTATAAACAGCATTTGCGGCTTAGTATAACTTGCAATAACTTCATCTGGCTCACAACATGCACTCGCACACAAAGATAATAAGTTAGAAAATGGTGGCATCAGGCCCATAACTTCGAGTCTCTCTTTAGCAACTCCTCTATAACTAGGGAATGAACTATCCACTACAAAGAGTTCTATATTATCACTATATTCCTTTTCACTATAAGCATAGAGACCTATAGCTCCACCGATACTTTGCCCAATTACAACCACTGGCTTCTTAACTTTAGTATTTAAAATATATTTAAGTACCGCTCTTGAATCTCTTATGGAATTTTCAATCGACACTACACCCTCTGATCGCCCAAAGCCTTCATAATCAAAGGCGTATACTCGATATCCATAATCCACTAACCAAGAGACAGACATAATATGAGTGCTAATATTCTCTGCATTCCCATGTAGAAGAAGAATCGTTCCTCGTTCATCCCCTTTAGGAACAAGCTCCCAGGCATGAACCCTGACATCAGGACTGACTTCAACAAAATGATCATCATACTTCAATCCAAAATCAGTAGGAGTCTGAACTAGAACTTTAGAAGGGAAAAAGAATACTGATTGGCAGGCAGTAAGGGGAAAAAGAAGTGATAAAAATATAAGTCTTTTGATCATTAGAAATACCGAACCACTCCAAGCATCACCTCATCAAACTCTTTGGCAAAGCTCCTCTGATATAAATAGCTTGCGCGCACGGCATAAAATTCTGTTATATCATATTGCATACCTAGGTTAACTTCATTAAACCAATGCTCCTCCCCAATTTCCATTTTAATTACGGAGGCTGAAAGTAAAGCTCTAAAATCTTTTAAAATAGAGTACGAAAACCTTAGCGCTGGTCCTGCACCTAAAGAGAATCTATCATCGGTATAAGCCTTAGATCCAGACATCCTAAAATCTAAAAGTCCACTGAGATTAAAATTATCTCCTCCTATTGTCTTCCCCACACCTCCCTGTAAAACTCCAATAAAAGAACCTTGCTCATTTCTAAAATTATCACTAGGAATCATTTGCCTATCAAGGCCTACATTTAATTCCCAAGAGACTGGAGAAAATACTTTACCCACTGGTGCAAAAGATTGAATCGCTATTGGATAAAAAGATGTCAGTTCAAAATTATCATGTTCGTAATGACGGAACTTAAGGTCAAAGAACTGTATTGATTGCCCTCTAATTAACCCTTCACTGGGGTCTAAATTGTCATGATAAGAAGGTCTAATACGATATTCAGAAAAGAAGGAATCCTCTCTTAAACCAGTACTAACTGAAAGCTTCCCGGAGGAGTGTGCTAAATCTGGCCTTTCTCCCTGTATTTGAGGCTTTTCACTTATCTGTTCTAACTCACTTCTTTTTTTAAGAATCTCAATACTTAAACGCCTAGAATCTTCTACAGAGATTTTACTTTTGTTAGATAAGTACTCTAAATAATCAAATGAAAATTCAGCTAAATCCGCTGTGACTCTAGGATTATTCACAGAGCTTTGTCCTTCTGCGATACCTTTAGCAAGTTCAATATCTTCATCATTTAGAAACTTCGCCTGATTCTCTAATCTACTAGTTAAAGATGCTCGAAATAGCACCTCTCCCACTAAACCATTTTCTCGGTTAAGAACTCTAAGTGTATCAGAGGGAATAACATAGAGACCGAATTGATCTAATAAATATAAACTTGGCCTAGCATACTCAAGGGTCGCTAAAACATACATTGAGCAGTTTTCATCAAAAAAGAAATAGTCTACATAAGAATTGCCAACTTCCCAAATAAAATCTAAAGCTCGTTCAATTTCTGCTTCTGTTAATTTCAGCTCGTATTCCCATATATCTCGGTGCTCTATATCTCCGTACTTTTTCGTTAAATCATAATAAGGCTCTAAAGAAAAAGTAGCTAAATAACCACCTAAAAGGCCTTTCGCTGCAAATGCAACTCCTCCATCTTGACCTGTAGTAGCTCCGAAACTAGCTCCATAAGCTAGTAATGCATCTTTTGATCCTGATTTGGAATTAAATCTTAAAAAGGTATGTCCATACATAGAAGCTGGATTATTTAAATAAGCTGCTGGGAAAATTAGTGATATCGCCTTTGTGCCTAATGCCGCTTTCCACTTCGCTAATCTATCACATGATGGTAATTTAACTACACCTTTCTCTACTAATTTAAATTTCTCATTGACAAACCTAAATCTCGCTGGGCGCTTACAGATTAGATCCTCCACATTAGAGCTATTCCTCAAGGCATCTAAATATGCCTTTAATTCCTTCTCCGGGTCATGCTTTCCAAATTTAGAGTAGAAGAAACTGGGATCATCAATTCGACTAACAGTTTGTCCTGCAATATTCTTCCAGTACTGCATGGCAACTTGCCATTCCCGACTTTTAGCAAATTCGCTCTCCTCATCGGCTATGACATTAGTTAAGCCAAATATAGAAATTATATATAAAAAAATTAAAGCCTTAAGGGGCATATAATAAAAAATTTAGGGTTTAATAGTGCAAGATCCTACAGTTTTTACGATAAAAATAAAAACTTGAGAATTTCGCAATAATTAGGTACAATTAATGTATATACAGAAATCATTTACTTGGGACATAAAAAAAGAGGAGATAAACCTTACAAAACATAATATTTCATTTGAGTATGCTAGCAAGGCTTTTTCCGACTACCATTCAATTATTATCCCAAGTAAATACAACAGTAGTACTATGGCCAAAGAAGGTCGGTATATGAACTTGGGAAAAGTGGAAGAAAATATATTAATTGTTATTTTTACAATTAGAAAGGACAAAAATGGGAAAGAAATCATCAGAATCATCAGTGCAAGACAAGCCTCAAAAAAAGAGCGTGAAATTTATTCCAGATTCCCTTATTGACTTTAGTGATATTCCAGAATTAACGGATGAAGATCTAAAGCATGCTAGGCGAGTTGGCAGACCTAGGCAAGAGATAGTAAAAGAAATGATATCACTTCGCATAGATCCAAAGCTTCTGAACAAGCTCAGAAAACTCGCCGCTAAAAAAAAGGTACCATACCAGACCTTGCTACATGATTTATTGGAAGAAGCTGTAAATAAAGCAGCTTAAGATAACTTACAAGATCGAGAGATAGTCATTCTTCTCTTAGCAATATAGTTATAGCATTTATTGAACACAAATCGTACAAAAGAAATTCTCAAGGCCCAATGAACTGGCTTAAGAAACCATATTTGTCCTGAGACATACTGGAAGAATTCAGCTCCCCGAAATACCTCACCTCTAGGAGTAAGCACATGTATTGATTTTAACAAGACATCTTGCTCTAAATGCACCAGATCAAGGACCCATTCTTCCTGCAATGGGGCAAGTGTAAAATTATACTTCTCGAAAAACCACCTTCTTTTTTCAACAAAAAAATTACATAAACCACAAGAGCCATCATAGATCACTAGACCTGCCTTACCAACTCTAGAATTTTTATCTAAATCCTTCTCCATAAATTAACTTCTAGGGTAAAAAAGATATAACAATAAGAAAAGACGATATAAAATCCATGTATAAGTTAGATGCAAAGGTAATCCCTGCTTCTTTACTAAAACACGATGCAATAAAAAGATAGAAAGAACCACTAGTATAAAATAGAAACCGGCTACCATCGGAGAAACCTCTGAACTAAAACTATAGAATATCAACGGCAAAAGCATTATAGATCCGACCATTGAAACACTTAACGCGATGATCATATAGGTATATCGCTGAGTCCACGATGAATTCGCCATAAATAACCACTGAAATCCAACTTGACCCACTACCATAATAATCTCTTTCCAATAATCATAAGAGACATGCAGATAATCCCGAATGATATAAGCAAATGAGCTTAAAGAGTAAGATGATATAAAAATGCAAAATGTTAAGTAAAGAGCAATTAGAACTGAAGGATTAGAG
>JBILFC010000217.1:0-5399 GCA_044351785.1 Bdellovibrionota bacterium | reverse complement strand
AAATAGATTTTGTTAGCGAATTACCTGAAGGTGTATTCGATCTTGGATTCGTGAAAGAAGAAGAAAAAGCAGCTATTTTTTCTAATGCACTTTTGTTCGTGCAGCCTTCCATAAATGAATCATTTTCAATAGTTCTGATGGAAGCTTGGTTATACGGAGCGCCCGCCTTAGTTCATGGGGACTGTGCTGTTACTTCATATCATGCAGAAACTTCTGGAGGAGGCTTAACATTTAGAACAATTCATGATTTTAAACTAGCAGTTGATAAAATTTCATCTTCCATTGATCTGCAGGCAGAAATGGCTAAGAAAGGCGCAGATTACGTCAAGTCAGAGTATGCTTGGAGCGCTGTGCGAGATAGATTTCTTGAAGCGGCTAACTATTGGATAAGCTAGGTGATGGATCTGTTTAAGGTAGAATCAAGGATTGACGAATTAAGAGCTTTATTAGAGAGAGCGAATGAGTCCTACTACGGACTTGATCAACCAATATTTTCTGATCAAGAATATGATGAGTTAATTAGGGAACTAAGAAGTTTAGAAGAGAACTTTAATTTTGAGTCTCAACATTCCCCATCTTCTAAAGTTGGAAGCGCTAAGAGAACTCCCTTTTCTCCTGTGAGACATCGTGTTCCGATGTTAAGTCTTGATAATGCACTTAATGAAGCTGAATTTATAGATTTTAATAGGAGATTGATTGATACTTATAATGCGGAGTATGAGTTCTTAGTTGAATATAAATTCGATGGAGTGGCGGTTGAATTAGTTTATGAAAATGGTGTTTTTATAGAAGGTTCTACAAGAGGTGACGGAGAAGTAGGGGAAGATATTACCGATAATCTACGCACATTAAACTCTATTCCCATGAAGCTTAAAGAAGGATCGGTCTTAGCGAAGTTTCCTAGAATAGAGGTAAGGGGAGAAGTTGTAATTCCAATTGCAGATTTTGAACGTTTAAATGAGGAGCGTTTAAAAGCAGGACAAGCTGTATTTGCTAATCCTAGGAATTCTGCCTCTGGTAGTCTTAGGCAGTTAGACCCAGAGGTTACTAAGAGTAGACATTTAAAGTTCTTTGCTTATGCGCTTTACTCTGATTCTAAGTTTACGTTTAATACCCAGAATGACTTATTGGACGCATTAAAGTCAGAAGGATTTATTGTTAATAAACATACTTTGCATAATAGCGTTGATGAGGTTTTAGCAGAATTTCGTCAAAGGATGGAGGAGAGGGAGAATCTACCTTATGAAGTAGATGGACTAGTAGTTAAAGTTAATTCTTTATCTATACAAGGAATCCTAGGAGAGAAGGCAAGATCTCCCAGATGGGCGATAGCATTTAAATTCCCCCCTCAGGAAGTTACAACAAAGCTTCTGGATATTACTTTTCAAGTTGGTAGGACTGGTGCAATAACACCCGTAGCTGAGTTAGAACCAATTAGGGTAGGGGGGGTCGTTGTTAAAAGAGCCACTCTTCATAATGAAGAAGAAGTGAAGAGAAAAGGTTTAATGATCGGAGATTATGTATTAGTTAGAAGGCAGGGGGATGTGATTCCTGCTGTAATTCAGTGTTTCCCGGATAGAAGAACTGGAAGTGAACGAGAGTTTGTAATGCCTGTTCTGTGTCCTGAATGTTCTTCAACTTTAGAAAAAGAGCAAGAAGTTGATATTCAGTGGCGTTGCACTAATGCCGCATGCCCTTCTAAAAGAATTGAGAGATTAAAACATTTTGTTAGTAAAGGTGCTTTTGACATAGATAATTTAGGTGAAAAGATTTTAGAGCTATTAATCGAGAATAATTTATTAAAAACTCCCGCAGATCTATTTAAGTTAAAAGTAGATCATCTTGTGGATCTACCTCGAATGGGCGAAAAATCAGCTACAAATATAATTAATGCAATAAATGGATCTAAGAAAATTCCGTTTAACAAGTTTCTTTATGCACTTGGAATTAGGCATGTTGGGGTTGAAACAGCAAAGAGTCTAGCAAAGTATGCGAATTCTTTAGATACATTAACAGCTCTGTCTGAGAAAGAACTTTCTGAAATAGAGGATATAGGTCCAAAAGTTTCTCACACAATTTTTAATTATTTTAAGTCTGAAGAAGAGAGTTTGATGAGGGGAGAGTTGTTTTCATTGGGCGTAGAGATTTTGTACTTAGATAAGCCAGTAGTCGCTTTAAATTCTTTAGTCGCAGGTAAAACTTTTGTCCTCACGGGCACATTACCAACAATGTCCAGAGACCAAGCGAAGGA
The DNA here is from genome assembly GCA_044351785.1 of Bdellovibrionota bacterium. GTDB lineage: Bacteria > Bdellovibrionota_C > UBA2361 > SZUA-149 > DAOLCO01 > JAIYCX01. The sequence continues at coordinate 3,148 of JBILFC010000217.1, read as the reverse complement.
AAAAATTGAAGCCGCTGGGGGGAAGGTCACAGGTTCAGTCAGTAAAAAAACAGATTTCCTTGTAGCTGGGGAGGAAGCTGGGTCAAAGTTGCAGAAAGCTAAGGAATTAGGCGTAACAATTTTAGATGAAGAAGGACTTATAAACTTGCTAAATTCAATCAGCCAGTAGTCCTTAATCCACCGGCGATAGCATTTGTAATTAAGAATAATTCCGTTAGAAGATCTTCTGTAGGATTTAATCTCCACAGTTTTAGTTTACTGATTTGAGCCTGATGAAGAGCATTTAATGGTTTTTCTCTGAGCTCTAAAGTCTTAGTAAGCCTAGGCCTTCTTTCGTGAAAGCTTGAAGAGAATAGTTCTGAGAATATTTCTTTACATAGATTGTATTCTTCAATAATGTTTTTAAGGAAGAACTCTCTAATAGCAGTATCTTCTACTAGAGCAGAGTACTGAACCATTAAATTGACGTTTGCCGAGTAAATGCTGGACTCGATATTAGTAAGTATATATAGGATTGGGTTCCAGCTGGAGATGGCATTTTTTAATTCTTCATAGCCAACTTTATCAGCGGTTTTTAAGCTGTTAATAGCTGTGCCTATACCATACCAACTACTTAGAAAGAATCTTGCTTGATTCCAGGCGAAAACCCAGGGGATAGCCCTAAGATCTTCAAGTGTGTCAGCTTGCCCTCTTTTAGGAGGCCTAGAGCCAAATTTACTTTTTTCAATAACATCTATAGGCGTTGCTTGCCTAAAATAGGTAATAAATCCCTCATGAGAGATCAGAGATTGATATTTATTTTTACTAAGTTCACTTAAGAAATCAAAATGTTTTACAACATTTGATTTAGAGAGATCTATTATATTCTTTGTATTTCTATTTTCTAACGTACTTCTAATTAAAGTCTCTAAACCGTACGAGGCTGTTAGAACATTCGCATACTTCTGAGATATTATTTCGCCTTGTTCGGTCATTTTCAGACCAGACTCTAAAGCACCAGAGGGTAAAGCAGACAGGAATCTTTCAGTAGGACCTGCTCCCCTAGAAACTGTTCCACCTCTACCGTGAAAGAACAGATAGGGAGAATTTGTAACATTACTTTGACTAAGCAAGTCATCTTGAGTGCGATATAAATTCCAAGCACTAGAAAATACACCTCCATCCTTGCTGCTGTCACTATATCCGATCATGACTTCTTGATATTTATTGACTTTATCTTTTGAGGCTAAGGAAATTGGATGTGATAAAAACTTGTCCATAACGTCCTGACTTGCCTTTAAGTCTTCTATCGTCTCAAATAGAGGTACGATTGGTAGGGGACATGTAAATGTATTATTGGAATGATTGAGTAATCCTACCTCTTTTAGAAGTAGGTAGACAGATATAAGGTCAGTTTCATCCCTTGTCATGCTTGTAATAACCGAGCCCAAGCCTTCGTGTTCATATTCTTCTAGGTGATTTTTTATCACTCTATATGTCTTTCTAATCTCATCTCCATTTAGACCTACAGAAGTATCTCTTGAAACAAATGGCCTGTTATTAGAAAGTTCCTTATTCAAAAGTGCTAGTCTTTCTTCTTTTGAAGCGGTAGAAAATTGAAAATTATAATTTCCTGAACCTTGAATCATTTGATCTATAGCAAGGTCATTGTAGTTGCTATTCTGTCTGATATCTAAGGTAGCAAGATGAAATCCAAATGTATTTACTAGAAGGATGAGAGGTTCTATCTTTAAACTTGCAAGTCTCGAAGCACCAATTTTTAATAGACTTAATCTAAAAATTTCTAAGTCATTGATTAAATCTTGTTTATTCCTGTATGAATATTTAGAGTCTGTTGAATTAACTTTAATTCTAATTATATCTAAGTATTGTCTCCACGGCTCTCCTGCATTCTTAATTGGGATATTTATCTCTGAAGCTAAATCCCTCAGCTCATTTAACTTCTTTAGAAACTCTAAGGGGGGGGTCTGGAGCCTATCATTAAGGCTCATAAATTTAACTAGTTCTAATAGTTTAGAATCTATAAGATCTTTAGCGGAGTTTCTGAGTGTGTTTAGCGTTTCTTTGGTAACCTCACTAGTAACAAAGGGGTGACCATCCCTATCACCGCCAACCCAAGTGCCGAATGAAATTGGAAGTATGGGGGGCATTTGCCCGTCTTTTGCAAGATTCGGCCACGTACTAGCCCAGGCTGTTCTATATCTTAAATATAGGTTTTCTAAGCTAGAGGGGATTGGCTTAGTGAGGTAATAAATGACCCCTCTTAACTCATCCTCTACCTTAGGTCTTTCAATATAAAGATCTCCTGTTCTAAGTAGAATTTCAAGTATCCCTTTAATAGAATCTTTAATTGATTCTCTTTCTGGGTCAGAATACATTAAATTTTCTAATTTTAGTAACTCTAGATATAAACTTCGATGATGCTCAAGTACTGTATACCTTTTTGCTTCTGTCGGATGAGCAGTGAATACAGGTCTGATAGTAATATCTTTAAAACTTGATTTTATCTGCGAATTGTCTTTTTCTAAAAGTGTAAATGTCTTTAGCCATGGATTAGAAATTGAAGTTTCTTTACTTCTTCTTGTTTGATTGGCTGTATTTTCTTCCACTATATTTAATAAGTGAAAGCAAATGGAAAGAATCTGTATATTCGATTCGTTTACATTTAATTGTGCAGATGAATTAGACCCCAGAAACAAAGAGGTTAAGCCGGTATAATTTTCAACCTCAAGTTCTTGTAGAACTTCTGAAAGTAGGCCCATTAGAGAGGCCAAATCTGAATCCCATTTGTTAAAGGAATTTTGTAGTTTCATAGATAGGTGAGAATATAAGAAAGCGCCCACAGGAAGGCGCTTTACATATTAAGGAGTCTATCACTATCTTAGAGATACTGATGTTAATCGCTATCTGCCAATCTATCTTCTGAAAGATCGTCATTTAACGAAGGAGATAGTAATCCATCATCATTCCCTAACTTTTCAACATCAATCATAGTAGTTGATGGTTTGTAAGTTGAAGGAACTTGTCCTGATTGAAGGTTCGGTGCAACGTGGGATGAATCCCCAGCACTTAACTTCTTCTCAAGTCTCTTCTGTTCTGCGATTGGTCTTCTAACTTTTGCTGCGTGAAGTCCTTTCTGACCTTCCTT
>JBILFC010000032.1:0-17267 GCA_044351785.1 Bdellovibrionota bacterium | reverse complement strand
TGGTGGGTCTTGTGGGCTGGCTTAGAGCAAGAAACTTAAATAACGGAGAGATGTCTTCTGGGATATTTGATGGTATGACAAAGGAGGAGAGAGCTGAGTTAAGAGAGTTAAGATATTACTTTGGAGTCTCTAACAATGTCAGCCTCTCAGAAATTTCAAAGCTATATAGATCTAAAGTAAGAGAGGTTCATCCTGACTCTGGTGGCAATGAGGTTGAAGTATTCCTAAATTTACAGCTTAAATATAATAGAATAAAAACACTTCAGGAAAAGTTTTTAAAAGCTAAGAATTTTTCTTAATTCCCTTGAAAATTAAAGTTTTAGTGGGCGTTCTGGCGAGGTAGCTCTTATTCCCTCTCTTTGATCCATGCTTATTTCTGCAAGCTTTCCGTTTAAACCAGTAAGATTGCTTTTAACTGCTGTTAAAAATTCTTCTTTTGCTTGTGCTGCCTGCATTCTTTGTTGTGCGGATACAACATTACCTTGACTTGCTAGTCCGGTTTTTAGTTCTTGTATATTCATCCCTTGAGCCATATTCTACTTCCTTATGTTCAACCACTATATCCAAGTATTTGATTCCTGCAAATACTATCTCCACTACCAACGTTATGATAATTTTCACTTAATATGTGTCATGTTAAGTTCCTTGGTTTTAGAAGTTTTGATTGTTTCTGAGCTATTTTAATGACTTGTCCTTGCTATGTTACGCAGTTTTAACCTTGTGACATAACTCTTAGTGAAAGTTGTTCATTGGAATCGGGCACCACGGATTGGTTGTCCATCGGTAATAGAGGATAGTTATAGGATGTAGATTTCCTCGTTTTTCTAAATTCTTTACCATCTTCTTTGCCATTAAACATATAAAATGGAGTTTTGTTTATGCAGGAAGCAGTTGTAGGTTCTGAAAGTTACTTTAAAAATGTTGATGTATCAGATGATATCCAGCTTGGAATTAAACTTGCTTGGAAACTTCTCGGCTCATGGAACGCCAGATTACCCGAAGATGAGGTGCGTAGTCTCGTGGGAATATCAATCTGTGAAGCGCGTAAAAACTATAAACCTAATTTAGGCACTCAGTTTCAAACCTTTCTATTCTACCATTTGAGAGGTCGATTACTTAGAGAAATATCTTCCTTGGTAAAATATCGCAGATATCAGTTTAACCTTACAGAGGAAATGGCTCAAGATAAAGCAGAGGATGAATCTGCAACTTATTTTAATCCAATTTCGGATGAAAAGAATCCAGAGGAGCTTCTTTTAGAGCAGGAAGCTAGTACATTCTTTAATGATGCGATGGGCAGCTTGGACTGGCTGGAGGGAGAAGTTGTGCAGAGGCATTGTATTAGTGGGGAGTCCCTATTAGATATAGCTAGTGAATTAGACTATTGCCGTTGCCATTTATCTAGAGTTAAGACACGGGCTATGAGGAAACTGCGATCTAAAGTAGGCAACACATATTTTTCAGACATCCTAGAAGAAATAGATAATTCAGCAAAGAAGGGATCGGCTCAGTCCTATTCTGGGGGAAGAGGTCGTAGAGGCGCAAGTATCAAGAAGGCTCAATTAAAAGCTAAAGTTGCTTAACCTTTAATAGGTTATTCTTCAATTGCTTGATTGACGTTTAAAAATCAGGTAGGGATAGTTGGTCTAGTATGTAGATAAAATTAACCCTACCTTGGATCCTCTTTGGCTAAAGCATTAGAAATAATAATCGATCAAGAAAAAGATATTGTGCTCTTTATGGGCCATACGTTTCTTCTTAAAGATGAGATTAAAGCATTGCCCGGGGCAAGGTGGAATGCAAAAGATAAAGTCTGGTTTGCCCCGTTTTCAAAAAATAGCATAGAGAGCTTAAAGAATCATTTCCCCTCAGCGATAATAGCCGGTGCTGGTTTAGCAAGTATAGTGGAAAATAACGATGAAGTTACAGACAAAAAGGTAACCGATGAACAAGTAGATAAAGATTATTTGTCTGTTGCTAGTCTTTTAGAGTCCGTTCAAAATGTTTTTCAAAGGGCATTTCCTGCGGAGATAAAAGTTTGTGGTGTTGTAAGAGGATTAAAGGTGCTTGGAAATGGAAGAATATACTTTGATTTATATGATTCAGATTTAAATAATTCTTATCTACGTTCTGTAGTATGGGAGAGTAGTAACGCTCATATTAAAAGTCTAGAGAAAGAGGGATTTAAACTAGAGTCTGAGCTACCCATACTTGCTCTGGGTAGGTTGTCATTTAGTAGTACCATCGGGTCGGTAACATTTGTTATCAAAAAGATTTTTCCAGAATATACAAAGGGTAAACTTGCCGCTCAGAGAGATGCTACAAATCTTAGACTTAAAGAAGAAGGAGTTTTTGCTTTAAATAAAGGTAAACAGTTACCTCTCGTTCCTATTAAGTTAGGATTGTTAACTAGTAAGGGTGGTACGGTAATTAATGATTTTTTAGCTTCTTTAGCTGACTCTGAATTTGGATTTGATTTAAAATGGTATCCTGTAAGAGTTCAGGGTCAGTATGCGGTAGGTGACTTACTTGAGGGATTGAAATATTTTAATAGTTTAAAAGATTTAGATGCGATTATTATCTTTAGGGGTGGAGGTAGTGTCGGTGATCTTCAGGTTTTTAACGAGTATCAGTTGGCTAAGGCTGTTTGTTTATCTGAAAAGCCTGTGCTTTCAGCTATTGGGCATGAGTTTGATCAATCTTCAGTGCAGGACGTTAGTAGCTTATCTTTCGGAGTGCCTAAAGATTTAGGACATTTTCTTTCAAGGAGAATTATTGATCTTAGGTTGAATATTGAGACCTATCGGGACGAGATCTTAAGAAGTCTTAAAGATATTGTTAGAGCTTCTAGTGATTTCTTAAATGTTAAAGTTGATAGTGTTAGGACTCGTGGTACTTTGTTGTTGAAGGATGCTTATGCCTTAGTGCTTCAGATTGGATTGGAGTCTATTCGGAAAGCTTCAGATATTTTGGGTAAGAAGGAGGTTTATCTTCAGACCTCCGCCGATTTAATTTGTGTAAGTTCTAGATTTCGTTGTGTGAATATGTGGCAGGTTATTAATAATTCCTACCTTCCTTTAGTTGATTTATCTAAAAGGATTTATGGAGATAATATAAAAGTCATAAGTAATTTAGAGTCTATTTTTAAGTTAGTTTCACCGGAAGCTCAGCTAGATCGAGGATTTGCAATAATTAGAACTAAGGACGGCCAGTTGTTAAAAAGGGCTGAAAATTTTAATAAATTTGATGAGCTTGAGATTCAAATGTGCGACGGTAATATAAAAGCTAAAGTAATAGGAGACTAAAGTGAATACAAAGAAGGGATTTGATGAGAATTTTAAAGTTTTAGAAGTTTTAGCTAAGGAACTTCAGGGTGGAACAGTATCGATAGATGAACTAATTCCGAAAATGAAGCAAGCAACAGAATCTATTAGGGTGTGTAAGGATGTACTTAAGAAAACAAAAATACAGCTAGAGGAAATAGAAGGCGAATTCTCGGGGCTTTTTGATGAGGATGAGAAAGAGCTCTAGTGCAGAGCTCTATTCGGTCTTTTACCATAATGTTTTTCACCCATAGCTACTAGTAGCGTGATGAGTTGGTGAATGCCTTCTAGGGTATCGTAGAAAGGAACATACATAACATCTTGTTCGAGACTTTGTTTCTTATCAAAGTGAACTTTATTATTTGTCTGCAATAGTATCGGGGGGTGTAAGGTACCTACGGAGTCAAGTAAAAGGCTTTGCTCATCGCTGTCTTCCTCTGAGACTAGGATGGCATCAGGATTTACTTTGTCCATGACCCTTAAGGCCTCTGTAACATCAGCCGCATGTACCATCTCTACATGTTTAAGAGTGCCTAGGGCTTTTGCAATGCATTCGTGAACCTGAAAACTAGTGTAGTCGTTATCGATTACTAAGATTTTGGTGTTTTGTTTAAAGTCGTCCATAAATAATTCTACCGCTTGTTACTGTCCATGTAAGACAACTTTCCAATTAAGGTGATGCCTAACTAGAGTATCGGACGAGAGAGAGAATTACTTTACAATCTTAAGCTATTAGCTGCGCCTAATCCCTAGTAAATACGGCAAGATAGCTCTGAACTCTTTATATTATAGGATCTTATGAGCGTGAAATAGAAGTTCTTCAGTTTCTTCAAAATCTATGCAAGCATCAGTTATGGACACACCATATTTTAGAGGTGAGGCACTTGGATCTTGTTTCCCTTCGTGAAGATTGCTTTCAAGCATTAAGCCGAAAATCCCAGTTTCTCCTCTAACTATCTGCTCTAGACAGTTTTTAAATACACTTCCCTGAAGTTTATGGTTTTTATTTGAGTTACCATGGCTACAGTCAATCATAACTTTGCCAGGAATTTTATTCTTCGTTAATTCGCTGATTGCACGTTTTACAGAAATGGGATCATAGTTAGGTTCTTGTCCACCGCGAAGAACGATATGGGCATAGTGATTGCCTTTAGTTCTTAATACTGCACATCTACCTTCTTGGTCTATGCCAAGAAAATGGTGAGGGCTATATGCGGATTGAATTGCATTAATCGCTACTTGGGTGTTTCCATCTGTTCCATTCTTAAATCCAACTGGAGTTGAGAGTCCACTTGCCATTTCTCTATGAGTTTGTGATTCTGTTGTTCTTGCTCCAATTGCATTCCAGCTGATTAAATCATCTATATACTGAGGGATGATGGAATCTAGGGCTTCAGTGGCAGTTGCTAATCCAAGTTCTGTGATATCTAGTAGAAATTTTCTGGCGATCTTTAGACCGGAATTAATTTCAAATGAGTCATTTAGAAGAGGGTCGTTAATTAGTCCTTTCCAGCCCGTAGTAGTTCTAGGTTTAGTGAAATAAACTCTCATTACTACAAAAACTTTGTCTGAGATTTCATCAGCGATGATTTTTAGTTTTTTAGCATATTCCAGTCCTGCTTCAGTATCATGGATTGAGCATGGTCCTACTACGGCGATTAACCTATTGTCTTTTCCGTCTAGAATATCCTGAAATTGTTTCCTGTAAGATTCTACTCTTTCGCTTAGTACGCTGCTTAACGGAAGCTCATCTTTTATTGATCTTGGTGTTGGTAGTAACTCATATGAGTTAACATTTATATCTACTACTGAGTTCATGGTATAAGAAATTATTAATTAAATAGAAGCGAATTAAAGCATGAAACCACTCTGCTTATCAATAGGGGGCCTTGATCCGACTGGGGGGGCAGGAATTCTACTTGATATTAATGTATTTAGGGACTTGGATGTAAGAGGATTTGCTGTTCCTGGGGTCTTAACCGCTCAATGTACGGATAAAGTTTATGGGTCTCTTTCAGTTAAGCCCGACTTTTTTAAAACCCAGCTAATTAAAGTATTAAGTAGCTATAAGATTAAAGCCATTAAAATTGGCTTAATTCATCCTGAACTTGTCCCTGTCTTAGTGGAGCTAAAGGAATTTCTTGATATTCCACACCGAGTTTTGGATCCCATATTATTTTCGTCGTCAGGCTTTAAATTTATTAGTCCTACAGAGATTTTACCTTTGGCGCGGATATCTACTTTGATGACACCTAACTTAGAGGAAGCTAGGGCCTTGTTAAATAGTGATTTAGGTCACAATGAAGATTTAGCAATTAAACTTAAATCTCATATTGGTTGCGATGCGATACTTTTAAAAGGCGGACATGAAAATAGTGCAACTGATATTTTAGTTGAAAAGGATAATACTGTTTCTTTAGTTTTAAGCGAGATCGCTAGGTCATCAAATGATGTCCATGGAACGGGTTGTTTGTTGTCGGCAGCGGTAGTTTCTAACTTAGCAAAAGGGACCTCCTTAGCTGAATCTATAAAGCTTAGTAAGGATTATTTATCTAAAAAATTAGATTCAGCAGAGAAGCTAGGTGATGATGAAAGGTACAGCTTTTTATTTTAGCGGGACTATTTCATTGTTAAAAATAGGAGGTCCTACATCAGTTTGTTTATTATATTTTCCTTCATCATCATAAGACTGGGTAGAGGGAGATTTCATTTCAAAGAGTGCTACTCTAGCAATTTTCATCTGAGGGTATAGCTTAATAGCATTTGGTCCATGATTAGCGAGTTCTAGTGTTACCGCTCGATTAGTATGACCTGGGTATACGATCATCGCGGTTTGTACAATTGTTAGTCCCAGTCTTGCTAATGTGCTTCTTCCTTCGATTAAAAATCCGATATTATTGCCAATACTGACTTTTTCGTAAGTTGCTGATAGTACAAATCCACCTGGTTCAAGTAGGTAGCCTTCTTCTGGAATTATAATTTTTTCATACTCCGGCATTACTCCAGTTTTAACATCTGCGACAATTCCAGGCTTGGGTTTAAGTATGGTTTCACCTAAATGTAGTCTCAATCCTCCTGGCCGTACTGAGCCTTCAAATAAGGGTTCTACTTTAAGGTCTCCCTTTTTAATTGCTTCTAAGATGTCTGTATCTGAATACATCATAGCTTATTCCTTCGCTCTCATTTTTAGATTTAAGGTTTCTACAAATAGTGAAAATCCTATTGCGAAATAGATATAGCCTTTACTTATATGTTGCCCAAAGCCGTCTGCAATTAACATCACTCCAATTAATAGAAGGAATGATAAGGCAAGAATTTTCAGCGTTGGATGTTTGTCTATGAATTCAGAAATGCTCTTAGCGCTTAGTAGCATTACAATCATGGAAATAATAATAGCGGTAATCATTATCGGTAGATTGTTAACCATTCCAATGGCTGTGATAACTGAATCTAGTGAGAATATAATATCAAGTAGGGCAATCTGAATTATAATAGATACGAAGGAGGATTTTTTCTTTTTAGATTGTTTTTCTTTTTGTTCTTCGGGTTCCATTTTGTCGTGTATTTCATGCGTAGATTTGCCGATTAAGAATAATCCGCCGACAATTAGAATTATATCTCTTCCTGAAAAGGGTTGTTCTAGAATGCTAAATAATGGATTGGTAAGTCTCATTACCCAAGAGATAGAGAGTAATAGTAATATTCTTGTACCTAAAGCCATAGTGAGCCCGAGGGTTCTGGCTACTCCTTGTTTAGCTTTTTCTACTTTAGAAACTAGAATGCTTATGAAGATTAGATTGTCTATACCTAAAACTATTTCTAAGAATGTCAGGGTTAGTAGTGCTACTATATTTTCGGTGTTGAATATCTCAGTCATGATCGTAAATTGTATTATTTAAACTGAGGTATGTTAGATTGAAGTGGCATTTAAGAAAAGGTTAAATGTTCTAGTGCATAGTCATATCTTGAGGATCTAGATCTGCTAACCATACTAGTTCATTTATAAGGTCTTCTAGTTCTATTGTCTCTGGCATTTCTGTTTTGCCTTCTTTAAGGTCATTGTAGTAGCCTTCTAGTAGTTGGGCATAAGAACCCTCTTCTATTTCTAGTATCTGAGTTTCCGCTTTAATTGGGGTTTCCGCTCTTTTATTCTTTACTAATCGAAGGGAAGGCTTATTTCTCACTGTATTGCTCCTTAATTATTATTTTTTTAGAATCTATTAATTTAGATGCTAAGTCCTAATAAGTAGGATTATAATTCAAAAAACTTAAGTAATTTCAGGAGAATAAAGTGGATACTAATACTTTTAAAACTTACAGGCAGAGGTATGCGGACTTACTTGTGAGATTTGGTTTAAATGTTCAGCCAGGGCAGGTTGTAAATATTTCCACTGAGGTAATTCATGCTGAGCTTGCGTATGAGGTGCTTGAGGCTTGTTACAAGGTTGGGGCTAAGTATGTAGGTCTTGATCTTGGGCATCCGAAAAGTTTACGAGCAAGAATTCTGGGGAGTAAGGCTGATGATCTTTCCTATGTGCCTCCATATATTTCCACTAAGTACAAAGATCTAGTAGATGATAGCGCTTGTAATTTAAAAATTATAGGTAGTGAGTATCCTGAAATTTTATCTGATTTAGATACGCAAAAAATTAATGTTGTGCGTTTAAATCAGCACATGGCTATAAAGTATTTCTATGATGAGGGGATTGGAAAGTCTAAGGTGCAGTGGACGGTTGCTGCAGCTTCAACTCCAGGTTGGGGGAAGAGATTGTTTCCGGAACTAAAGAGTGATCATGCTGAGGAGTTGTTGTGGGAACATATTTTTAAGATTTGTAGGGTTGATAGAGAGGATTATCTTGAAGCTTGGCAGACCCATGATAAAAAGCTTCATGCGCGAGCCGAGCTTTTAAATGAAATGCAGATTGAAACTGCCTATTTTACGGGTCCTGGGACTGATTTTGAAGTTTCTTTAAGTAAGAGTTCTTTATGGAAAGGTGGTAGTGATGAGGGGCCTAAGGGGGCTTCTTTTGAGCCTAATGTTCCTACTGAAGAGGTTTTTACAACTCCTGATGCGAGAAGAACAAGAGGGAATGTTACAACTACAAGACCGTTTTTAGTAAATGGGAAACTTATTAAGGGTCTTAAATTAGAATTTGATAATGGAGAGATTAAATCTTTAAGTGCAGAAGAAGGTGAAGAAAGTTACAAAGAATATATTTCTAGTGATCCAGGTGCGAAGAGACTTGGAGAGTTAGCATTAGTCGGAATTAACTCGCCTGTGTATCAATCAGGAATAGTGTTTGAAGAAATCCTCTTTGATGAAAACGCTGCTTGTCACATTGCTGTAGGATCTGCTTATAAGTTCTGCGTTAAGGATGGAACTACTATGAGTAAGGAACAACTCGCTGAAATCGGTTGTAATGAAAGTACCGTGCATACCGACATGATGATCTCTAATGAAAAAGTTACAGTGGAAGCCAAGTGCTTCGATGGGACAAGAAAAGTATTAATTAAGGACGGGGCTTGGGTTGTGTAAATGGCGAGGACGCGAGAAGATGGGGCGTCAGTCCTTCTCCTCGCATCCTTTTTCGGCTATTCTTCAAGGGTTAAGGTGCCGATATCTCGGAATGACTTCTCTCCAACACGGATCCGAATTTCCGCCCCACGCAGATCAACGTCGGGGTGAAACGCCAAGTAGTGACCGGCAGTTACTGGTTCGGAGTGAGGCGCTTTAGCCCACTCCAAGGCCGCAAATGCAATGGTTCGCCAGTTTGCTTCGATCAAATGGGTGATGTCGATTTCTCTTAGCCTTTCGGGAATCTCCCAGTCATCGCCTTTCTGAAACTGGAACTTTAGTTTGCCCACGATTTCCTCAACTGAGGACGCCGCACTAGTCATCAGTTCTCCGCAGAAGAAATAGGTCAGTTTGAGTTTCATAACTTCCGAGAGAGGTTTATTAGACACTCTCTCGCCTTTTAAAAAAATGGTCAAAGGGCTGAATCTTTAAGAAATATTATTTAGATATTCCTTAAAGACCCACCCCTTAAACTCAATTTCTCTTAGGCTTTTTAAAAAAGGAATGCGAGTAAATATAACTTTTAAAAACAATTAAAACATTAACTACCCACATCTTCTCTTATCCCTCGGTCTTTATTATTGAAACACCGAGAGATAAGTAGAAATCTTCTACCCATACTAAAATTTTAAAGAACAAAGCCAAGATAGGAATAACACAATTTAATGATATCCGCCTATTTAGCCCATTATTAAAAGGAGTATAAAAGTGTGATTTATATTATTCAAATATAATAAGATTTCAGGGACTTAGGTGGAGGAAGATGAGGTTACTCCCCCTTCCTCAGACTTTTCATCAACTCAGGCAGCTTCTTTAAAGAAGCCATGATTCTTTTATGTTCGCCTGCTTTCACCGCAGGATTGCCCCAGTAGTCAGCTTTCTCTGTATATTTACCTGCAAGGCCGGAGAGTCCACCGAAGCGGCAGCCATCTGCTATTTCTGTGTGATCCGCAATCCCAACACTTCCTCCAATAACAACTTGATTACCAATCTTCACGCTACCAGCAATGGCACTTTGACCGCATATAATAGAATGAGACCCTACTTGGCAGTTGTGACCAATCTGAACTAAATTATCAATCTTAGTTCCTATTCCAATTGAAGTACTTCCAAGGGTAGCGCGATCAATACAAGTATTCGCACCTACTTCAGTCCAATCCGCAAGTTCAACAATCCCAATTTGCGGAACAGCGACCAATCCTCTCGCTGGATCTGGAACGTATCCAAAGCCGTCTGCTCCAATAATCGCACCGTTCTGAATAATGCAATGACTACCAACTTTTACATCCTCTCTAATAGTAACACCGCTATGGATTTCAGTGTTCTCCCCAATTTGTACCCTTGGGTAAATTGTTACATGAGGATGAATAACAGAACCTTTTCCAATCTTTGCTCCCTTCTGAATAACAGAAAATGCACCGATAGATGCCTCAGGGTGAATTTCAGCACTAGGATCAACAACAGCTTGAGGACTAATATTACCCTCTACAGAATCTCTTTCAAAAAACTTAGGTAGGACAGATAAGAAAGCTTTATAAGGCTCTTTGTGTAAAATTAAACTAACACCTTCAGGTAATTCAATATCCGAAAAGCTCTCAGGTACAAAAACAGCCGTAGGCTTATTCTTCTCTAATTGCTTTAAAAAAGCATTTTTAGAAACACCATGATAAAAACATAAAGCACCTTCTCTGCAATCTTCTATCGCAGAAAGAATAAATAATTTTGCTGAGCTTGATCCAAGGACAATGCCTTTGGTTAGTTCTGCAATTGTTTCTACTGAAATACCATCTCTAAGATTAATTCTAGGCATAAGTGAACTGATTAATTGAAATTAGATTAAGTTATAGCTTGAATTTACGGAGATTCAAACTTACCTAATTTCTTTAAAGAATTCAGTTAATAAGGCAGAACATTCATCAATTAAAACTCCACCATAGATATGAGGATTATGCGGTAGGGATGGTAGCTCTGCTAGATTGTACTGCGAGCCTCCCGCTCCTAACCTCTTATCAAATGCCCCGAAGTACACTGAATTAATTCTTGAAAGCACAATTGCGCTCATGCACATTGGGCAAGGCTCTAAGGTCGTATAAAGTATAGAATCGTTTAGTCTCCAGTTTGACTTGTTAGCTGAAGCATCTTTTATGGCCATCATCTCTGCATGACCTCCTACAAACTGAGAAGTTTCTACTTCTTGTCTGCCTCGACCTATAATCTCGTTATTAAGTACTAGAACCGCACCAATTGGGACTTCTCCTCTTTGGCCTGCCAATTTAGCTTCTTTAATGGCTTCTAACATGAAAAAGTTATGGGTTTTCATCTATTTTGATCTTAAAAACGGATAGTAGTAATATTCTTTAGCAATTTACATTAAATTCACTAAAAAATGAAAAAAATAGTAGTTCAAAAGTTTGGTGGCACAAGCCTTGGTAATTCCGATAGATTAACCTCTCTCGTCGGGATTGTTAAGAGTTATATGAATTCTAACTTCCCTATTCTTGTAGTTTCAGCCATTAGCGGGAAAACCAAATCTCAAGGATCTACTAGTTTACTACTTTCAGCAATTGAAAGTGCTTCAAAGGGTGAAGGCTTTGAAGGTCAGTTAATAAGTATCTTCTCTCAACATAGAGCAGTAGCTGAGGGTGTTATCGGAGGACGAAGCTCTTCAATCTTAAGAAAGATTGAAGATGAGTTAACTGAGGTAAGAAAATTTCTTTCAGCAATTAATATTATTAAGGAAGCTTCTCCGCGTTCTGTAGATTATATTTTGTCAGTTGGAGAGCGCTTAAGCGCAATGCTTGTGTCTGAGGTTCTCTCTCAGTCCGGGATTGAGTCTGAGTTTGTAGATTTTTCTAGTGTGCTACCGAATGATTTATTAGTTGAAACTGATGAACTTTATTCTATCGCTTCAAAAACTTTTAGCGAAGTTATAGAGTCAAAGATTAATTTTGATAATAACTTTAAGGTTCCAGTTGTTACTGGATTTTTCGGAAGCGTACCTAATGGTATGCTTCAGACTATTGGTAGGGGATATACCGATTTAACATCTGCTTTAATTGCAAGAGGCTTTGGTAAGGAGAGAGTTCAAGAGGTTCAGATCTGGAAAGAAGTCGATGGCGTTTTTAGTTCAGATCCTAGAAAAGTAGAGGGTGCGAGGGTATTAAGTAATATTTCTCCCTTAGAAGCTTCTGAGTTAACTTATTTCGGATCTGAGGTAATTCATCCATATACCATGGAACAGGTGATATCAGGTGGTATGCCAATACGGGTTTTAAATTCATTAAATCCAGAGCTTCCTGGTACTACGATTAAAGATAGCTCTCATGTTGTGCCTGGAGTACCTACGGCCGTTACTGCAAAAACAGGGATTTCTATTTTTAGTATTACTTCAACCAAAATGTTTTATGCTAGAGGATTTTTAGCAAGACTATTTGGTGTCTTAAGAGATTATGGTGTTGTAGTGGATTTAGTTTCAACTTCTGAAATTACAGTCTCTTCAACGATAGAGGACTTAACTGCATTAAATAGAGCACTACCTAAGTTAAAAGAATTTGGCGAGGTGGAAATTTTAGAAGGAAGAGCTATATTAGCTGTTGTGGGTGAGGGGTTGAAGGGATCGACCTTGTTGGTGAGTAAGATGTTATCTGCTTTAAGTAAAGATGGAATAGAGCCAGATATTATCACTCAAGCAAGTTCTCAGATAAGCGTTTCCTGTGTTGTGAAAGAAAGCGAAGTTGAGAGAGCTGTTAAGGTCGTTCACGAAGCATTATTTTAATGTTCGGGAATATTTTATGGAAGTAAGATTGAGCTAAAGACTTGTTTTCTAAAGAAGTCTTAGTTTCTGATCCTAGGTTGTTTGACGAATGGTGCCACATAGTTCTAGTATCTTGATTAAATTATTGGGGTAGAAGAGAAAGTTACCTGCCTATTTGAGAATTGCAGTATTTTTTCAAGCAGTCAGGTAACGTACGTATGCGTTACGGGTTTTTTGTCTTTGTTATGGAGTATTGTTATGAGCGGATCTGCCTTAGAGCTATTTCGCTCTAAGTATTCCATGCACATTTATGGAATCAAAGTACCGATTTCTACAGATAGTTGGTTTGATTCAAAGGCCGAGGAGCAAGTAGGCACGGGATTTGTTTATCTGGTATGTTCTCTTTCTGCTGAATCGGATAACATCTATTTTCAGGTCGTTCCGGATAAGGTGGATTACTGGGATGCGGTGAGCACTGTTGAGTTCTTACTTGATGATTTTCTATCCGCAGTGAGAGATTGGCTTAGCGAAATTCCGGTGCCCGGCATAACTTATTCATCAAAGTTACAAGGTCCTGCTGATACTGACCTAGTTAACTTTAAGACCATTGAATTCTGGACTCAGGTCAGAGCTTTTGTAAAGAAGGCACTTGAATCCGTGAAAGAAGAAGACTGAAGGTTTGCACGCAGAAATACGTTGCCGACCTTTAGTTTATTCCTTGTTGCCAGGCCTTTATCGCTTCTATTGGATAGGTGAGCATAATAATGTTTAAGGTGAGATTGTCTCTAATAGCGTAGACTACGAAGAGTTCAAAGAAAATTAGAATACCTAAAACAAACTTCCATGAATAGCGATTAGCTATGAAAAATCCTAAGCTCATGGCGATCAGATCACTAAAAGAATTTATAATACTATCCCCATAATAATCTAGAGCGATAGTCGCTGATCTGTAGCGGTCAATTATGAAATGAGAATTTTCAAGAATCTCCCAGAAAGTTTCAAGACATAAAGCGAGAGAGTATCTATTAACTAGACTGAGACTTTTAAAAAGATAATTTAATAGCCAGAAAAATAGCATCCCATGAATAATATGTGAGAACGTATACCAATCAGTAATGTGCTGAGAGTTCTCACTACTAATAACAACCCCATGCCATGGTTTTATATACCCTCCCTTAAATATAAGAGGCTGACCCATGAAGTGGAGAATTAGGGGGTGAAGAATAAGAAGAATGAAGGGTAACTTTGTTCTCATTCCGATCAGTAACTTTAAAGTTTTATTTTGACTTCTAAGAGTTCTGGATTGAGTAAGGAAATTTTAACTCCTAGATTTTTACCCAATTTAAGGGCCGTTTCTTTCATATTTTTCTTAATGACAATCCTCCAGCTTAAGCGAAGCGCTTGTTCTTCTTTGTATACACAGATTCTGTCGCCTTTCCAAATATCTGAAATAGGTTTTTCTAATGCATCTTCTCCTAGCGCATAAGCTAGATATAGAGCCCCGAGTGTGTCTTCATAGAGAAGTTCTGAGTTTTTTTCAGAAGGCTTGCAGGTTAGGGCATTTTTTGTTTCTTCCTTGAGTTCCTCAACTTTAAAACCTAAGATTTCGGCAGTGCCTTTGGGGGCATCCTTATACTTTGAATTAACTGCGTCCCATCCCCCTTTCTTTAGAAGTGAATGAGTGTACTCAGCGCCTTTTGCGTATGGAAAAATTAGCATGGCACGAATGGCTTTTGGAGTGGCTTGAAGCTGAGTATTACTTAAGGAAGATTTTATTGTGGAGCTTGAAAAGTTCTTAATCTCCTCGTCCTGAAGCTTTATTGCGGCATTCGTTTTATGTTTACCAACTAGTAGCATGCTTATCGAAGCATCACCCTCTGCGAGTGCAGATCTCGCTAGTAAGTCATCTGTTGAAAGTTTTGAATCTGTAAACTGATCTAGATTAAAACTCTGGTCTTGTAGACCATGAGTTAGCTCATGGATAGCGATAGGTATTTGTAGATTGTCAGGTATCCAGGCTGCAGTACCGAAATACTCTTCTTCTGGATCATAAAATCCACCGACTTGCTCAGTATAAAGAGAAATTAACTCCTCTCTGTAGTTGTAGTCTTTAGGAATTAGTTTTAGAGCAACTAAGACTTTTCTTTCTAACTCTAATTTTTCAGGCGTAACTTTTTTGTTTAAGGCTTGTATTAAATACGCTTTGATCTCTTCTTTACTTAGTTTCTTACATGGAATTGGACTTTTAAGTGGTAGTGATCTTACTTTTGTAATTTCTTGTAATGCGAGATCTACAATTGGACATGATTCTTCTGCCTCGAGAACTGATGCTATAAGTAGCAGGAATATAAAGAAGTATTTAAGGCCCACCTATAATATATTATTGAAGATCTGTTTTAAGTCTTGATTGAACTTCTTTAGATTCATTTAGATTCTCTTCAATATGTTTAGTGTTTTGGGAAATATGTTTAGCATTTATTGAGACTTGGGAAACATTCCTTTCAAAAATACCCTTCTCAAAGACGCTCGGTTCCTTCGGGGCGCAAGCACTTAGGGTCATATTAAAAAGAATGATTAATAAAACAATATTTATTTTCATAGCCTACTTGCAAAGTCCCTTAAAGGAATTAAACTAATAACCTAATAAATATATACGTCATTCTTATTCATGTCTATTGCTCAAAATAAAAAACAACAATTAGATCTACGCTTAGATAGTTTAAATATTGAAGGTTTGAGCCATCATAACTTTAAGAATCAAGATTTAAGTATTCCTCACGATAAATTGGTCGTAATATGTGGACTCTCAGGCTCTGGTAAGTCCACTTTAGCTTTTGATACAATTTACGCTGAAGGAGGGCGAAGATATATAGAAACATTTAGTCCTTATACTAGGCAGTTTCTGGATCGTTTGCCTCGACCAGAATTAAAGAAGATCGAAAATGTTCGCCCTTCATTGGCGCTTGAGCAGAGAAATAGAATTAGCAGTAGTAGGTCCACGGTTGGTACAACGACAGAAATAAATGACTATTTAAAAGTCCTATGGCCTAATGTTTCAGAGTTACATTGTCCGTCTTGTTCGGAGATAGTCCAAGATTATTCAAAGAAAGAAGTTGTTTCTTGGGTTATAAGCAACCTGCGCAAGAAGGAAGGTAGTATTCTACCGACTTTTAACGTCGAGCTTCCTAAGAAAGTTTCTCTTGCAATGTTGAAGGAGACTCTTCAGGCAGATGGATTCTTAAGGCTTTTTGATAGAAAGTCTGCTCAAGTTTTAAGATTAGATGATTATAATCCAAAAACTAAGCCAAGCCATATTGAGGTATTGGTTGATAGGATATCAGCGAGTGGCACAAGTCTTCAGGAGGAAGCAGAAGAGTTGGAAAGGCTTAATTCTAGTCTTACTCAAGCAATGTTATTTGGTCGAGGAGAGTATAAGTTGTACATCCTTATCGAAGATAAGATTGTTTCCGATAAAACTTTTTCTGAAGAAAGATGTTGCAAAAAGTGCGATCTTACTTTTTCGCGCATCACTAGTTCAAGCTTTAGTTTTAATTCCGCAATTGGGGCATGTAAAAAGTGTACAGGTTTTGGTAAGGTTTTAGAATTTGATCTTGATAAAGTTATTTTAGATCCCTCTTTGTCTATTGCTGAAGGCGTTATTTCTTTTTGGAATACTCCATCGACTACTAAACTGAAGGCAAAGTTAAAAGCATTTTGCGAGGATGAGGGTATCTCTATTTCTACTTCGTGGAGTAAGTTAAAGGAGCCTGAGAAGAAATCTATAATATTCGGTAGTGTGGGAAAGAAGAGAACTTATCCTGGAATTAAAGGGTGGTTTGATTCTTTAGCTGAGAAGAAACATAAGATGCATATTCGAATTTTTGTTTCTCGTTATAGAAGTGAAGTACTGTGCCCAGATTGCTCAGGAAGTAGGCTGATGCCAGAAGCACTTAACTATAAAGTTAATGGGAAAAGTATATTTGATATATGGAATTTGTCGGTTTCTGATCTCTTAGTTTTTTTTAATGAATTAAAAATTAATTTCCCAGATCGTTCTCCTGTGGCAACAGCGCATAGAGAGATCTTACAACGATTAGGATTTTTAGAATCTGTAGGACTAAGCTATCTTACTTTAGATAGACAGACTAAGACTTTGTCTGGCGGTGAGTTTCAGAGAGTTAATTTAACTACTCTTCTTGGTACAAATCTAGTGGCTAGTACCTTCGTACTGGATGAACCTACTATAGGTTTACATCCAAGGGATACAGAAAGACTAATTGACACCGTTAGATTACTTCAAAAGATAGGAAACACAGTAGCTTTAGTCGAGCATGATCCGGATGTAATTTTAGCGGCAGATCATGTCATAGAAATTGGGCCAGGAGCAGGATCAGCAGGTGGTGAGGTAGTTTTTCAGGGTTCAGTTAAGGAGCTTTTAAAAGCAAAAACTAAGACGGGGGAGTTTCTAAGAAATAGAGATTTAGGAGAGTTAAAGAATAGACAAGAATTCAAGATTAAGAAATTTTATTCTATCGAAAGTGCTAAAGCCAATAATTTAAAGAATATTGATGTGCAATTTCCTGTTGGTGCATTTAGTGTGCTTACTGGCGTAAGT
>JBILFC010000031.1:0-17304 GCA_044351785.1 Bdellovibrionota bacterium | reverse complement strand
ACTTTTGCATTCAATTGCTTTAAATGGTTTCCCATCTTCAGAGAGGATAAAATCTACTTCTCTTTTTTCAGCGTCTCTATAGTAGTTTAGAGTAATATTTTTGCCGAAAATATCCTGTTGTTTTTGACACCAAGAAAGTAAGTGAACAGCTACTAAATTTTCAAGTCTTGCACCAGGATCTTTTACTAATGCCCAATCATAGTGGTAATGTTTAGCTTGTTTTTTGTTTGCTTTTATTTGAGGGCTTCCGATTGGATAGATTCTAAA
Organism: Bdellovibrionota bacterium; assembly: GCA_044351785.1. Classification (GTDB taxonomy): domain Bacteria; phylum Bdellovibrionota_C; class UBA2361; order SZUA-149; family DAOLCO01; genus JAIYCX01. The sequence goes on along the minus strand of JBILFC010000031.1, from coordinate 17,037 downwards.
AATATAATACATGCGTTCAAGTATGTCGCACCACGAGGATACTGTTTGATGCGCAACTTCTAAATCTTCTCTAAGACCATTAAGTGATAAGGGAGATGCGACAAGTTCCGGTAGTCTAAGAGATAGTTTCTCCATTTTAGATAGATCGTTAATATTTTCTAAATCTCTTATATCTTCCCTTACTAAAAGATCTCTATATGTTCTGGCCCATCTATTTCTTTCAGTTAATGATCCACTAAAGAATGGTTCTGGAAAGCCACTCAATTCAAGGAGCTGATTAAAATCATCTAAATTAGAAATATTTAGTTCTGCTACAGTGAGAGGGGCTAGATGATGTAGGTAGTATCTACCTTGTAAGGAGTCACCACCGTAGTTATAGTATTCTAATCTTGCGCTACCTGTTACTAATATTTTTAACTCTTCTTTTCTTTTATCAAATAATCCTTTAACGGTGTTTCTCCATTCTGGATATTTGTGAATTTCATCTAAGATCAGTAATCCTTTTCCTGTAGGCCATTGGTTTAGAAGTATTCTTTCTTTATCTTCAACATAATCCCAGTTTAGATAGTGATCTCCTTTTACCAGTAGAGACTTAGCTAAGGAGGTTTTACCAACTTGTCTTGGCCCAGCAAGAAAGACCATTTTTCGGCTAAGATCACCTTTTATTTGCTTTTTTATAGATCTTTCCATTAAAAATAAGTAGTGATTATGGGTTATTATCGGCAAACTCCAAGTTTTTTAAGTCTGGTTAAAAAACTTTACGAATAATTTTAACCTCACTTAAAAAAAATGGCAAATTAATTCTAATTTAGGCGAATTTCAGCAAACGTTTTACCAGCCCAGGATAAATCCAAACATCAAAGGTGCTACGATGGTTGCATCGCTTTCAATTACAAACTTAGGTGTGTGAACTTCGAGTTTTTCCCAGGTGATTTTTTCATTTGGTACTGCTCCGGAGTAGGATCCATAGCTTGTTGTACTATCTGAAATCTGACAGAAGTAACCCCAGCATGGGCAGTCTTCAATCTCAAGGTCTTGTCTAATTAAAGGCACAACACAGATTGGGAAGTCTCCAGCAATTCCACCACCAATTTGAAAAAATCCAATTGAAGATTTAGCAGAAGTTTCTTGATACCAGTCAATAAGCCTGTTCATATACTCAAGCCCGCCTCTAACTGTAAGGATGGAGTCTACGTTACCTTTCTTAACTTGCCCAACAAACATATTTCCAAGAGTGGAATCTTCCCAACCAGGAACAAATATTGGAAGATTTTTTTCAGCAGCCGCAAGTAACCATGAATTCTTAGGATCAATTTCATACTCATGCTCTAACTTCTTAGAAAGAAGTAATTGATAGAAGAATTCATGAGGGAAATATCTTTCTCCGCTCTTATCAGCCTTTTGCCAGAGTTCTAAAAGAGCACTTTCAATTTTTCTCATCGCTTCATGCTCTGGTATACAAGTATCAGTGACTCTATTAAATCCTTTCTCTAAAAGTTTTACCTCATCTTCAGGGGAAAGATCTCTATAGTGAGGAACTCTAGCATATGAATTATGAGCGACTAGATTAAATACATCTTCTTCAAGATTAGCCCCAGTGCAGGTTATCGCTTGAACCTTATTTTGTCTGATCATTTCAGCGAGACTTAAACCAAGTTCGGCAGTGCTCATGGCGCCTGCTAAGGTAATCATCATTGATCCGCCATTGGATAAATGTGAAACATAAGATTCTGAAGCTTCTACAAGGGCAGCAGCGTTAAAATGTCTATAGTGATGCTTGATGAAAGAAGAAATTGGACCCATAGAGATATTTCCAAGATAGAATAAGAATTAAATTAAATGCGCTTTTACCAGAGAATGGCGATAATTCAAGACTTACGCCTAGAAATCAGAAGAGACCGACTCAAGGTAAATCTTTCTCGCAGCCTCGTCCATAAGGCCTTCTAATGTCTCAGCTGATTGCCCACGAGCAACTTCTCTCTGGCTGGTCTGATTTAAACTATTTAAAGAACTGGCACTTAGGTTTCCTTGCGCAAAAGAGGAACTAGTTGTTACGACGTTAGAACCCACACTTCCGAATGACTCTGATGCAGTTAGCGCAAGATTTCTATAGAGAATTTGCCCATTTCTCTTTTTTAATTCAACAGAAACATTTAGAGTCAAATCTTGTTCCACTTGAACGTTCTGCTTTCCAGCAACTTCTCTATTTCTCGATGAAATTTGAGTAATTTCTGTTACTAGTTCTGCATCGGCGGACTCACCACTATCAAGAATCTTTACTATTCCTGCTCTTTCAAACCGTGATCTTAGCTTTTCAGTAAATCTTGGTCCTAGTCCTGGGACAGTTGTGTTGTTTTTAGTGGTTTTAATCGAAATTGTTTTAATATCGTTAGGAAGAATGGATCCACTTCCTTGTAACCTATAACCGCAAGAAGAAATGCAGAGTAATAAACTCAATTGAAAACAAAATCTTTTGGGAATCATCAAAAATGCCATACTATTAACCGCTTATTACTCGATTTTTTCTATGCCTCTATATATAAGAGGATAGGTGAAATTTGCAAATTAATTAAATACATATGACCTCTAAAGATAATTCTTACCAGCCTTCAATAGTTGAGCCTAAATGGCAAGAATATTGGTTAAAGAATAAAACCTTTAAAGTCGAAGCTGATCCAGCTAAGGAGAAGTATTATGTATTAGACATGTTCCCATACCCTTCTGGTGCGGGTTTACACGTGGGGCATCCTGAGGGATATACCGCTACGGATATTATTTGTAGATATAAGCGTATGAAGGGTTTTAATGTACTTCATCCTATGGGATGGGATGCATTCGGACTTCCTGCTGAGCAATACGCTCTACAAACTGGAACTCATCCAGCGATCACAACAGCGGCTAATATTAATAATTTTAGAAGACAAATCCAGGCCCTTGGATTTTCTTATGACTGGGATAGAGAAGTAGCAACTTGTGATGAGTCTTATTATAAGTGGACGCAGTGGATCTTTAGAAAATTATATGAAAAAGGTTTAGCATATATCGATGACGTTCCAGTTAACTGGTGCCCTGCACTTGGTACAGTTTTAGCCAACGAAGAAGTGATTGATGGTAAGAGTGAGCGAGGTGGGCATGAAGTTTTTAAACGTCCTATGCGCCAATGGATGCTTCGTATCACTGATTATGCGGAGAGTTTACTTGCTGGCCTTGATGATCTTGATTGGCCAGAAAGTGTTAAAGAGATGCAGAGAAACTGGATTGGAAGGTCAGAAGGTGTAAACTTTAAGGAGAAAATTAAGGACTTAAATATTGAGTTTGAAGTTTATGACTCTATTCCGCAAACTTTCTTAGCTCAGACATTTACCATTATTGCACCGGAACATCACCTAGTGCCAGTACTTGTTATAGATACTCCTTACGAGAAAGAAGTGTTGGAATTTGTAGAGTACATTAAGGCCAAGAAAATGGCTAAGAGATTTGATTTTGATCAAGATCTTGAGGGTATTTTTACTGGTAGATATGTTGAAAATCCCTTCGGGACAGGTGATTTGCCTATATGGATTGCTTCTTATGCAATCGCTGATTATGGAACAGGCATGGTAAATTGTAGTGCTCATGATGAGAGAGATTTTCAGTTTGCTAAGAAGTATAACATCCCACTTAAATATGCTCTTTTACCTGAAGATTCTGAATTAGCTGAGAAAGTAAAAAACTTTGAAGTGTTTTACCGAGAACCTAATGGAATTCTACAATCACCAGAACCTTGCAAGGGAATGAAATGGTATGAAGGTAGAGAAGCGGTAATTAATTACATCGTAGAAAATAATCTAGGTAAGAGACAGGTTAATTATAAGTTAAGAGATTGGTTATTTAGTCGCCAGAGATATTGGGGTGAACCATTTCCAATCGTTCACACAGAAGATGGACCACAGCTATTGCCAGAGAGCTCCTTGCCAATTTCTTTACCTGAGGTAGAGAAGTATCAGCCAACTGAAGACGGTGAGCCGCCTCTAGCTAATGCAAAAGATTGGTTGGATATCGTTGATCCGGTGTCCGGTAAACCTGGAAGAAGAGAAACCAATACCATGCCTCAGTGGGCGGGTAGTTGTTGGTATTATCTACGGTTTATTGATCCTACTAATACTGAAGCACCTTGGGATAAGAAGTTAGAGAATTACTGGATGCCGGTAGATCTTTATGTGGGTGGTGTTGAGCATGCGGTACTCCACCTTTTATATTCTAGATTTTGGCAGCATGTGCTTCATGATTTAGGTCTAGTTTCAACTAGAGAACCATTTAAGAAGTTAGTAAATCAAGGCATGATTTTAGGGGAAGACAATCAAAAGATGTCTAAGTCCAGAGGAAATGTAATAAATCCTGATGATATGATAAAGGAGTACGGAGCTGATACTCTCAGAATGTATGAAATGTTCATGGGTCCTCTGGAGCAAGTAAAGCCTTGGAACACTAAGTCAGCGGGCGGGGTCTATAGATTTTTATCAAGACTATGGGCACAGATAATTGATCAGGATGGAAATCTTCATTCTAAGATTGTAGATGATAGTAAGATTCCATTTGGAAGTACTGAAATTGAAAAGAGTCTTCATAGGTTAATTAAAAAGGTCGGTGAAGATATAGAGTCTTTAAAATTTCATACAGCTATTGCAGGCTTTATGACTTTCTTGAATGAGTTGTCAGACGTGAAGGAAGTTCCTAAGAGAATGATAATTACTCTTGTTCAGTTGTTAAATCCCTTTGCTCCGCATTATACGGAAGAGTTATGGGAGCGTTTAGGTATGAAGGACGTGTTATCTTATAAAGACTGGCCTACATATGATCCAGAGCTTGTGAAGCTTGATGAAGTGACAATTGCGATTCAAGTCAATGGTAAGCTTCGTGAAACTATTCAAGTCTCTGTGAATGCTAGTAAGGATGAGATTTTAAGTTTGGCTAAAGAGTTACCGAAAGTACAAGGATATCTTTCAGCTGGTACTATAAAGAAGGAAATTGTAGTACCAGGGAAGTTGGTTAACTTTGTAGTTCAATAAGTGAGTTTTAGAGTGGAGGAAGTAAGCGTAAGGGAATTAGTAAGAAGACCATTTAAAATAACAGAAATAGATTTTCCTGTAGAAAATCTAAATCCGAACTTAAATGGTTTTTTAATTGTTCATTTAGCAGATCTTCATACTGGGGTTTATACGAGTAGTGAGCTTCTTGAAAAGGCTTTTGAGTTTACTGCAAACCTAAAGCCTAATTTAATTTTACATACTGGAGACTTTGTTCATTCCGGTCGTCATGATGTGAGGGAGTTGTTGTTTAAATCTTTCGGCCATAGGGCTACGAAATTCCGCCAGTATAAGAGGCTAGCTAGAATTTTTGCTAAAGAACTAAGAGGGATGATGGAAGATCTAAATCCTTCACATGGATCTTATGGAGTCTTTGGCAATCATGATTATATAGAAGGAGTAAGAACGGTTAAGAGATATCTTTTTGATAGGATTAAGTGGTTAGTGAATGATTCGGTAGTAGTACCTGATACAGATGGAAATATTACAATCTCTGGCTTAGATGATTTTAAATACGGTAAACCATCTATCACTGAGACAACAAAAAAATTAGAAGATTTAGAGAAGGTATCAAGTTCTTATAATATCCTTCTTAATCACAATCCAGATGCCTTATTTGCAAAAGACAATAAACATTTATCTAAATATAATTTAATTCTTGGCGGGCATACGCATGGCGGTCAGGTATGTTTACCGGGAACCATAGCCTTAACAACACAAACTAAGAATAGAAAGTTTTATAGAGGACTAGATAAGTTCTCTGAAAATACTTACGTATATACTTCCAGAGGAGTAGGCTGTGCCGGAGTGCCGTTTCGGTTGTTCTGTGATCCGGAGATAGTGGTGATTAGGTTGGTTGGTAAGAGGGAGAGCTTTTAACCGCCAAGGAAATCCGAGTAAGGGAAGGGGGAGAGGGGTTGGGGCTAAATTCTCCTGTCTTCCAGAACAAGCCTGAGCTGCCTGACCTGAGCTTGTCGAAGGTAGCGGAAGGCGAGTGTGGGAACTCCTAGGTGGAAGAAGTTTAGGCTATGGCTCAGGCTAATGCGATGTTAGGATGATAGGTATAGAGAAGGAAATAATAGTATGTTGAATATTTTAAAAAGAAAATGCCCTCTATGAATGAAGTCGCAAAGTCAGATTATACATTTCTAGTTCAACAGATAGGCTCTATCCTTAATGAAGGACGGAAGCAGGCTGTTAAGCAAGTTAATAATATACTTGTTGAGACTTATTGGAACATAGGCAAATACATAGTTGAGTATGAGCAGAAAGGGGAAGATAAAGCCGAATATGGAAGCGAGTTATTAACTTCTTTAGCTAAAGATTTAAAAAACAAATTCGGTAAAGGTTTTAGTAAGAGTAATATTTACTTTATGCGATTGTTTTACATCAAGTATCCAATTTTCCAGACACTGTCTGGAAAATTAAGCTGGTCGCATTATACTGAATTATTAAGTATTTCCGATGATTTAGCTCGTTCCTTTTATGAAAAACAAGCAAGCATAGAAAACTGGAGCATAAGAGAGTTAAAAAGACAAAAAGAGTCTGTATTATTCGAAAGACTGGCTCTAAATAGAGATAAAAAGGAAATTTTAGAGCTTTCAAAAGAAGGGCAGGTAGTAAGTACAGCAAAGGATATAATTAAAGATCCTTATGTTTTTGAATTTTTAGATATCCCTGAAAAACATCAAAAAGAATCAGATATCGAAAATGCACTAGTTAACAAATTAGAGAATTTTATCTTGGAGCTGGGCAAGGGCTTTGCGTTCATAGCTCAGCAACACCGTATTACCTTAAATAACACTCATTTCTATGTCGATTTAGTTTTCTACCACCGCATACTAAAATGCTTTGTATTGATAGACTTAAAAACAACAAAAGTAACGCATCAAGATATTGGTCAGATGAATATGTACTTAAATTATTTTAAGGCGGAAGAAAATGTAGAAAGTGATAATGAACCTATCGGAATTGTGTTAGCGAAAGATAAGGATGAAATTTTAGTTGAATATGCAATGGGTTCAATCTCGAATCAATTGTTTGTTTCAAAGTATCAAATGTATTTGCCCAAGGCTGAAGAATTGAAAGCAGAACTTGAGAGGTTGATTGATGAAGGCAGTGAGTGAAGAGGAATTGGATATTTGAGAAAAGAACTTAGAATTTTTAACGGCGAGAGAGATTTATTCCTCGGAACATTCGTGCGCGAAGGATTGAAAAGTGCCTTTAAGGGTGCTTCGCTTCCAACCATTCTATTAAAAGATGTTCGTAGGGTTTCAGATCAAAAGATCATGTGCGACCATTTATGGCTGAACAAAACTAAGGCTTTTGCTGCTTTACACTTGTCTGTAGGTGTACAAATTCAGTTTGAAGCTCGTGTAAAACAGTATTCAAAAGGTTATCAGGGTAACAAGGAAGACATCAAGAAAGTAGTCAAACAAGACTTTAAGTTATCTCATCCTACACGGGTAGAAGTGGTGAGTAGTAAGAACAAGGAACAAGAAACTAAATTAATAATTCGTAGATCTAAGTTAAAGCCCCCCTAAAACTCCCTTCTCCTAAAAACCAATCCAGATAAAACCAATACCAACCCGCAATAAGAAACTGCATAAATAATCATAAATCCGGCTTCGTTCGAGCCTAATCCAATTCCATAAACAAGGTCATCATATCGATTAAAGCTTTGAAGATCGGGGAGTATGGTATCTAGTATCTTTACTACAGAGATAGTGAGAGTGTTGGTGCCTTCTTTGTTTATGAGATAGTTGGATAGATAGCTTATTGATCTACCTGATATAAATACAGCCAGACTAAATAGCCCTGGAAGGACTGGGGTAACTGCCATGGTAGAGAAGAATACAGTTAGAGCTGAAACTATAGCGATCTCCCAAGACATGCACCATAATGCATGAAAAAAAAGTGGATCAAGTTTACCTTCAATTGGTAGAAGGATACCTTGAAGTATTAGCATCATAAGAGCCACTAGAAAATTAGATGTAATCCATAGTCCTAAGAATTTGCCCAATAGGAACTGAGTTCTTGAAACAGACTTAGAAAGAATATTATATATGGTCTTCTGACTAATTTCTTTCTGAAAAAGGGTCACTCCTGAAATTATACTAATTATGACTCCACTAAATGAAATCATAAAATAGCCAAAGCTTTTTACGACTCGAAACTGCTCACCTACGCTGACTGATCCAAATGCGACAGATGCAAGAATGATAATTAGTGACATTAATAAGACAGACCACAAAATATTACTTCGAATGGCTTCTAGAAAAGAATTTTTAGCGATAGATAGTATTTTTTTCACTGTTACTGTGCTCCAGCGATATTTAAAAAGGTATCTTCAAGACTTGTATGTTCAGCATTAAAGGATTGAATTTTATACCCCTTATGCATCGCCATGTGTAGACAGATGTCAGCCTGTTCTTTTGAATTTATTATAATACTGGCAATTGAATCCCTGATCTTGACTGAATGTGGAGTAATGGAGAATTCAGAAAGAAAGGAATCTATTAATTCCTGACTTACTCCAAGTTCGTGTTTAAGATCTAATCTATATGCAGAATCTGCAAGATGTTCTTCCTTTAGATTTCTTTCTTTTACAATTTTCCCCTTAGAAAGAAAAATGGCTCTATCAGCAAACTGCTCTATGTCGTTAAGTATATGCGAGGAAATAATTATGCTCGTTCCTTGCTCCTGTAGATTAATAAAAAGATCTTTCATTTGCCTTCTTGCAATTGGATCTAGCCCTGAGAAAGGTTCATCAAGAATTAAAATTTCAGGCTTGTTTAAAATCGCTTGAGCGATACCAACTCTTTGTTGCAGACCCTTTGAAAGAGATTTTATTTTATCATTCTTTCTATCTGCTAGGCCTACGAGACTTAGAACTTCATCTGTTCTAATTTTATTTTCCGAACCGATAAGGCCAAGCATATTGCCATAAAACAATAATGTTTCTTCCACGTTCAAGTGTTGATAGAAGTAAGGCTGTTCAGGAAGAAATCCGAATGCCTTTCTTTGACTTGCATTATTAAGTAATTCGTTGTTTAAGCGAATCTCTCCGCTCTTAATGTTTACTAGCCCCAAGATGCATTTGATTGTTGAAGTTTTTCCAGCACCGTTGATGCCAAGAAGGGCTAGGCATTCCCCCTTTTTTAAATCAAATGAGACTGATTCTAAAGCAATTCTTTTTTTATATAGCCAATGTGTTCTATATTCTTTACTAAGATTTCTAATGCTAAGGATTACGTCTTTCACTATTTCCAACCTTCATTTTTAAACATGCCTGTTTTAGCAGTCTTTCCTCTAAATACTAGGCCTTCACCGAGAGATTTAGAGCTGATTTCTGGTTCAAGAATATAAATTTCTTTATTCGGATCTATTGGTTCTTCTTTTAGATAGTGCATATCAACTAATTCCTGCCAAGACTTTGGAAGGCGTTTATAGTTTGTTTCAAATTTCTTAACAATATCTTTAAGCAGTGCTATATCTCTTGAGACGTAAGCTTCTTTTAGCTTTTCTTGTAATGCTTTTTTTGCTGTTTCATCGGTGCTAGATTTTATTGATTCTCTTAAGAAATCTATTGATTCAGCAGGAGATCCATGTGAGGAGATTAATTTTGCCGTAAGTCCAGAGATTATAGGTGGGCAGTCAGGAAGGGATGATGTGATTCTAAATGTTTCTTTAGCACTTGAGAAGTCTTCTAAAAAATACCATTCATTAAACCCTTTTAGATATCGATATTTCCAATAAGTTGGATCCACTTCGATACCTTTATTTAGAATTTTATTACTACTTTCAGGATCTTTTGCAATCCAAGAAAGTAGAGTCCCGCAGAATTCATAAACATGCCGTGCTTTAGGATCTAGAGAAACAACTAATTCGCACATATGGGCGAACCAAGGCATGGCGTCTTTCTTCTGATAATGTTCCCCAAAGTAGTTTAAGGTAAGAAACCAGAATAGGTCAGCAACTGGCTTTTGATTGCCTAGAGTGAATAGTTTTACTGCATCAATTTCAGGAAGGTAGAGAGGAGGTCTTTTTCCAGAATCATGAATTAAGCTAAGATCTCTGAGATTATTTTTTGAATAGTTTAAGGAAATCGAAAGAACTATAAATATGAGAAATTTTGAAAACGAACTAGCCAAGACTTTTGAAATTAGGTGTTAAGATCATCCGTATTTGATCATAAAACTCAGATTTTGAAAATAAAAAAAGGCGGGTATAAACCCGCCTTTTAAGGTAAGCCATTAAGGCTTATGTGTTACCTGGAGCAGCTGGCTCACAAGTTCCAGCGTTATCGCTGTTAGCCATAACGTTACCAGCAGCACCTGATGATGCCCACTCATAGTCTCTATCACCTTGAGAGTGACAAGAAGCCCCTGAGAACTCATCTGCAGTTCCGTTAACATCAGCTGAAGCATAATCTACAGATACCCCGTCACTTAGTACGAAACCAGGTAATGTAGAAGCACAATCAGATGTATCACAAGTTGCATACTGCTCGTTATCAACGAAGTAAGCTTCTTCACCTGTAATACCATTTCTTAGGTCTGACTGAGCTCGGCCGTTAAATGCCTTTGTCTTATACTCAGCAAACTGAGGTATAGCGATTGCCGCTAGAATACCAATAATAGCAACAACAACTAGTAACTCGATCAGCGTAAAGCCTTTTTCACTTTTCATTTTATAAACTCCTCTTTGGGATTTGCACACTTAAATAATAAACCGCTAAAAGCTATTTATGCCCAGCGGTACAATTGGGTCCTTGACTGATTATCGGATAAATCATCAAGTTATTGCACTGGACTAACTGCAAATTAGATGCCATTACCCTTGTTTTGGTCGCAAAAAGAGTCGATAAGGGAAAATTACCATTAATTTAAGTGGTTAGGGATTCTTCGCGTAATTGAGAATGTTCTGCTTTTTGCTTATTTCAAGAGATTGGCCAATTTTTGTCATTGCAAATGCTTAGATATGACGAAATTTGTCCTTAATACTGCATATTTTTCATAGCACCTAGGGATCATTTCTGGTCATCAAAATTAAGCCGGATCTTAATAATTTATATTCCTTATAATCATAGACTGTCAGCATGGGTTTTCTAAATTTGTTTTCTAGTTCAGGAAGTAGCAATCAACTAGCTCTTTCAAAAACATCTAAGGCTGATGAAGCGCGCATAGTGCAGACATTAGGGATTAGACAATTAGATGCTATGCCAACCCAGGCTGCAAAAGCCTTTCAGCTTTCATGTAATCCTAAAGCGACTTTAGAAGATTTTGTTCAGATTGTAGAGTCTGATGAAGTATTAACGGCTAGAATAATTAGAATAGCGAATTCAGTTTATTTTAGAAGAGGGGAGGAATCTAAGGATATCTCTAAGGCGGTCGCAAGTATAGGACTAAATGAGATTAAATGCCTACTCTCAGCTACAATGCTAAAAAGTCTTTTGAAATCGAAGTCTAAGTTTAGATCAAATATCTGGGCCAATTCAATTGCAACTGGTATCGGTGCAAGGTTGCTGGCTACATCTACGAATATTCCTAGTGGGGAAGCATTCCTCGCAGGTATCCTTCATGACGTAGGAAAGTTAATTTTTATTGATAGGCTTCCTAAGGAGTATGAGGGAGCTATGCAAAAGATGTATAATTCAGAAGATGGTAGTGTAAAGATAGAGGAGCAGTTATTCGATTTAAATCATGTAGAAGTTGGTAAGTGGCTAGCTGAGAAATGGTCATTTCCAGATGTTGTAAGAAGCGCAATAACATATCATCACAATAACTGGTCCAAAGAAGATCGGGATAGAGGAAAGGGTACTACGCATGCGATGCTAGTTAAAAGCGCTGACATACTAAGTCATTCACTTAGATTAGGTCATCCAACAAGTATGACATTTTTAGGTACTGTATCTAAAAAAGAATTTCCTAATATCGCATTACAACTAAATCATAATATAGAGACGGTTGAAAGTTGGGCAACTCAACTTCAAAGTCAGTTTGATCAAGAGTTTTCTATGTATAGTGCGGATTAACTATATGTATGAATTTATAATCGTAGTACTATTCTTTTTTATTATTTTGGTTCTCGCAATTAAGAGACCAAGCAATGTAAAAGTTGCAGATTCTGAACTACCGAATACTTCAGACGAAGATAAAGCCATCATAGATCAATTTGATTTAGTCCTAAATAATATCGCAGCTGCAGTAATGATATCTACTACAGAGGGTAAGCCTAGTTTTGTGAGTTCTTATATCCAGGTACTTACTGGATATGCGCCGGAACAGTTTAAAGAGGCTGAAGGTGACTTTATAGAGTCTATTATAATTGAGGAAGATTTGGAGCGTTATCAGCGGAATAAAAATTTAAGTAAACTTGGTGAGGATAGTATTGTTAGATTTAGAATAAGGCATCGCAGTGGTCTTATTCTATGGCTGGAAAGTCGATTAGTTCCTACTTTGAGTCTTAGTGCTGAGGTTGAATCAGTTCTGAGCATTATTATTGATGTTACGGAGACAATTAATTATCAGACTCAGATTGAACAACAGAATCAGGATTTAAGTGACTTTGCCTATATGGTATCTCATGATTTAAAAGCGCCTGTGTTTACGATTCAAGGGATGGCTGATGCGATTAAGGAAGATCATGGCGAGGCATTGGGTGAGGAGGGTTTGCATTTACTTCAATTTATTTCAAATGCAGCAGATCGTTTACATCGATTGGTCGGTAGTGTGATTGAATATTCTTCACTTAATAATTCTAGTGAGTCTCCTGAGAGTGTGTGTTTGAGTGAGACAATGGGGCAAGTGGTGTCAGATTATGCTCAACAGATTAAATCATCAGGCGCTGAGATTATTTATCCGGAGGATTTGCCTTCTGTAAAGGGTGAGGCAATAAGAATTTATCAGATACTTTCCAATCTTATTGGTAATACAATTAAGTATAGGGATACAGATAGAACTTTAAGAGTAGAGGTCTCAGCGAAATTGGCTCCTCCAAGAATGGTTGAGTTGGTAGTAAGAGATAATGGACTGGGAATCCCAGAGGGGAAATTAGAGGATATATTCAGGCCATACAGAAGGGCGCATGGGGGGGATATAGAGGGAAGTGGAATTGGCTTAGCATGTGTGAAGAAAATAGTTAATCGCTTGGGTGGAAGGGTGTATGCAGAGAGTGTGGAGGGAGAGGGTAGTTCATTTCACGTTCTGATGCCTGCAAAGGAAGTTAGTCGCGCTCCAATTCCTGAAGATTTAAAGAGATTGTTTTAGGGTTGGGATTTTGTGGTCTTGGGGTGATTCCCCTTGTAAGAGAGTACCTTATCTGCGGGAAATCACCCCAAGACCACAAAATCCAATCGTCGTTTATTTAACTTCAATATTTATTGTTGTTTGCATGTTTGCTTGTGATATGATCAGCCCATGGCACGTAAGACTATAAAAATTGAACCAGCTATTTCAAAAGAAATTATAGACTTCTCTGCTGAGTCGGGGGCTACTCCGACTCAGCCTATGAATTTGTTGAAACTTAGGTCAGCTGGTAGTGGTGGGACTAAGAATAATATTGATATTGGAGACAGGAGTCAGGTTTGGGCGGTTTTTGAAGAAGAAGTTTTTATGAAATATTCTAAGTAATGACCGGCGTTGATTCTAATATTTTTGTTTATGCTTTTTTTATAAAAATGAAATATACAGTGTTTTTATTTTTGATGTTTGTTTTTTCTTTTGCTCAAGCTGAACCTGCTCCGGCTGTTCGGGGCCAGCTCACGGAAACTTTAGGGCAAATTATTCAGACTCTGGGTTCAAATGATTTTCAGCTTCAGATTACAGAAGCAGATAAGAGGAGTATTAAAAAAAAGGGTACGGAGTTTAATATCGCAAAATCTTTGAGGCTTAAGGCTCTTCTTAATTTACCTGTTATTATGAAAGAGGCGGTAGTAAGAAGGATTCTTAAGTCTGGTAAGCCTTATGGGTTTAAGATTGCCACTATTAAAGAAGGTAGTATCTATTCTCATTTAGGTATTAAGCCAGGCGATATAATAAAAGCGGTTGATAACTTACCTATAACTACAGAGCAAGAGGCGATGGCTGTTTTTGAATCTGTTAAGATGAAGGATGTTGTAGAAGTTTTAATTGAGAGGGACAAGAAGAATATTATTTATAATTATAAGTTTGTATGATTTAAATTTGAACTACTTCCCCTTGCAAACGAGTACTTTGACGGCGGGAAAGTAGTTCAAATTTAAATCATTTTTATTGAGGACACTTATGCTAGCACCAAGAAAATTACCTGAAGAATATGTGAGATGGAACAAAGAGCATCATGCGCCTTATGGTAGGGATGTGCGAGGGGAGAGGTTTATAAGAATGCTATTGCCTCAGAAGATTTCAGCTAAAATTCTAGGTCCTTTTTCTGTTCAACCTAATAATGACACTCGGCGCTTTGAATATCCCTGGGCTATTGAAGTGGCTAAAATTGTTCCTGGTACTAGTGCGATTGATTTAGGTGGCGGTTTAGCTGGTTTTCAGTTCGAGCTTGCATTGTTAGGGGCTGATGTTACCAATGTTGATCCAGGCACTGAGGCTAAGGGAGTCGGCTGGCCATGTACGCCTGAGAGTATGGAGTTATTAAATTCTGCTTTTGGTACTTCGGTGAAGTTAGTCAATAAAACTTTGCCTGAAGCTAACTTGGCCTCTGATAGTTATGATAGAGTTTTTTCAATTTCAGTATTAGAGCATTTAAGGGAAGAAGACTTTGATGCTACCATTAAAGAAGTTAAAAGAGTTTTAAAAGTTGGTGGATTGTTTGTTTTGACTACAGATCTTTTTCTTGATCTAGCTCCATTTACCAGTAGAGTGAGTAATGAATGGGGTATAAACTTTCCTGTAGGAAAGCTTTTATCTGATCCTGCTTTTGAGGTTGTGGTGGGTGATCCAGAGCTTGTTTACGGTAGTCCAGAGTTTAATGCAGACAAGGTGCAGAGTGATTTGTTTAAATACATGGTGGGGGGATTTTATCCTACCCTAGCTCAGTGTTTGGTACTTAAGAAGAGATAAGAAATGAACACCTTGCCGTTGATTTGGTAGGGGGTGTTCATCCTGAGAGTTTACTCTGTCTTCAGTTTGTACAACTGACGCTTTAAAACATTTAGCCTTTTTTTGAGTTTTTTCAAGTTAGGCAATGAATTAGCATCGGCTGCGAGCTCCCTATATAGAACTGCGCAAGAGTCGAATTCACTTTCACATTGAAGTTCTTCAGCAGCCTTCACCAGTCGAGTCAATTGCATCCTTTCTCTTGTTTGAGAGAGCAATGTGAGAACTCGATCTTTATTCTTAAGATATCGGATGATTATTTCCAGCGGATAGCATTTTCCTTTTACCGACATGGAGAATGTATTCGTAGCTGTGCATTGAACTGATAATCCTCTTGCAAGGTCTGAGATGCTTTTGCCTTTGAAGCATATGCAGTGACCATCAGGGCCAATTGTTACCTCTGCTGAGACCGTAGGAGGTCCTTCAGAAAAAGACCATCCTACGGCACTGGTCCAGTTTTCGATTGAAACTCCTCGAGAGTTTGCTGGATTCAAAAAGAGGACTGCCAATGGATTCCAATTTCTAAGCATCTCCATCTTTATCTCCATTTAGGATCATAAAAAAATATTAAAACCTTTACCCCACAAGGGCAAGGTGTTCAATTTCAATAAACGTTAGGCTTTGTTTATGGAAAAAGAACACCATTAACTTCTACTCAGATTAAATTGTCAGGGGGCGGACCTTATATAATGTATGTATGGAAATCAAGGTGCTATTAATTTTTTATAAGTCACAGGTGTTGTTAATGGGATCAAAACGGGGAAAGTAATGTTGGTGAATCTCAATCCTATGGCTATGCAAGCTACTGAAAATAAGAAGGAAAATAGCACCGGTAATAGGTTGGAGGCTTTCGATCGTTTTCTTAAATCAGAGAACGATCAGAGGAGGGAGAAGGAAAAGTTAACTCTACCCCCGCCGCCTAAGAAGTCTGAGGAGCAATTAAAACGTGAGGCCGAGGCGAAGGCTAAGATTGAGGCTGAAAAGGAAGGCTTAGCGAAAGAGTTGTATGAAAAGTGTTCTAAGAATGCACTTGATAATTTAAAGTTGGCAGAAGATCTTAGGCCGTTAATTAGCAATGATAAGTTAATTGGTACTGATAAGACTTTTTGTATTGTGGGATATATCTATGATCCAGATAAATCGGGTAAAAAAGTTGAGATCGCATTTTTTGGTACCAAGCTAGATTATATAAGCTCTAAGAATGAACCTTTTCATCAACGTGATCCTCTTGATGTAAAAGATATAAATTATCAATTTGATTTCAGTGATTTTAATGTAAAGAATTTTATAAATAGTTCAGAGAAGGCTGTTCCTTCTATCAAGCCTCTAGATAAGGTGGACTATATGTTCAAGGTTAAAGAGTCTTTTAGTGATAAGACGATAGGATATAAATTCCCTAGTGGGGAAGATGTAAGAAAGAAGTTTTCACTTGATGCAAATACTATTTTAATAGAAGCTGAGCCGTCAGATACATATACTCGCTTTAGTATAACAGGACCGACTAAAAAGTATGCAGGGAAAGAGGGAGGTAGTTTGTTAGATGGTGGGCATGTAGAATATTTCTGGGGTACTATTAAAACTCCTGATGGGAGAGAGATCAATATAGGTGAGCAAAAGATCTATGGTGCTAAGTTGCTAGAGGCTAAATCTGATGAAGCTGTAGCAGAGCCTAAAGAATAAATTAATCTAATAAAGGAAACGAACCCCACCCGCAGTTAATGGTAGGGATCGTTTTCAGCTATTGCCATTTGGCCTTTATTCACCAGCGGGTTGAGATTTATTCGTGGTTTCGAATTCTAGAAGTAGTCCTTGGTATTCAGCCCAGAGTTTGTCAACTGATAGTGTTTCCCGGCGATAGCCTACAACATTTTCAGTGGCAC
>JBILFC010000030.1:0-17381 GCA_044351785.1 Bdellovibrionota bacterium | reverse complement strand
TTCTTGGGTGATAATCTTTTCTAGGGATAGCTTGAGTTGTTGAAGTGAGATTTTAAAATTCAATTTTTGCGGAGTAAGGGTTGTCGGTGAAAATTCCTCTGTCCCTATTTCTCTGCCTAGAATTGTAATTAGTTTTTTGAGCTCTAAATCTATTTTTTCGGGTGTAACTTCTCCCTTTGATAGATTCTGAATACTGGTAAGTTTCTTAATAAGTTCATTTGAGAATTTAGCCTCATGGCCAATATCTAAATTGAGTAGTTCTAGATTTAGTGTCTCAATCGCTTTATCGAGATTGCTGAGGATTGAGCCATCGTGAATCTTATTTATAGCACTATTGATATTATGGCTTATTGTAAGTTCATTTTCCTTCGGAAGTATATTTTTTAGAGTGTCTAAGATTCTCCGCAGAGATTCGTAGGTTTTGAGTTCTGGTTTAATTTCCGGAAATGGTAAAAGCACCTCAGTGGGTTCATGACTAGTAGGACTTTCATTTACTTTTCTTAGAATAGAATCTAAGGATTTTAACAGAAATTCTACTTTATGGCTTAGAATTTCTTGTATATTTGAATCGGCTTCAATAATTAATCCGTTTGATTCAAGCGGGCTATGAGCCTTTTCTAAGATTTCCTTAATTTTAAGTATTACACTTTCATTCTGTCTTTGAACTTCGGCTTTTACGATATCACCACTTTTTAATTCTTGTGGTAGTTTGGCTTCTATTAACTGTCCAAAATAGTATAACAATCCAGTGTTGTTTGCGCGGACTTCTTTAACCAGAAATTGAATTAGGTCTCCAACTTTAAGATTGGGGGCTAGGGTAGGAAGGACTTGAGTGGTCTTAATTTGTAAATTTTCAGAGACTTTTGTCTGTTGAGTCGGGACTTCTAGCTGTATATTGATCTGATCGGTTGATATAGTTGTCATTAATCTTAAGCCTTAGATTTCCCCTTCTTTAGATGCTAAAAACACTTAAATCGCTTCATTTCCTAAGATTTAACTTTCCCCCTATCATATATAATAAAAATGACCTAAATATAGGTGGTTACATTGGTCTTAAATTGGGCCAGTTATTATTTAATAAACAATTATGCTTTTATGAAATCAATTTTTAAAAATTTGTTAGTTGCACTTGGATTCATCTCTTTAATGGGTATGTTAGCTTTTTTAGCAATTGTTGTTTTAATTGCCAAAAATCTAGGCAGTGGTGACCTACCTAGTATGATGGGTGATAGTAAGAATCAAGTTGGAATTGTAGAATTGCAAGGTGAAATTAGTTCATCTAGGGATATTAGAGAGAAGTTAGAGAAGTTTGTTAAGGATGATAAAATAAAAGCAATTGTTATAGCAATTGATTCTCCAGGTGGTGCAGTCGGTGCATCGGAAGAAATTTATAAATATATAGTTGAAGCTGGTGAGAAGAAACCAGTGGTATGTTCATTAGGCAATGTTGCAGCTTCAGGTGGTCTTTATTCATCCATGGGTTGTAAAAAAGTTTACACTCAGGCGGGGACAATGACAGGTTCTATTGGGGTTATCTTAATGATGCCTAATTTTAAAGCTGTTATGGATAAATTCGGTGTCCAGTTTAATATAATTAAGAGTGGTGCCCTAAAGGATTCTGGTACACCATTTCGTGAGTTTACAGAGGAAGATAAGTCTTTTCTTCAGTCCGTTGCTATGGAGGCCTATAACCAATTTATTACTACTGTTTCGACTAGAAGAAATATTCCAATTGAAAAAGTTAAGGAATTTGCGGACGGAAGGATTATATTAGGTGAGACATCTGTGAAGCTTGGTTTATCTGATGCGATAGGTACTTTAAGAGATGCGGCAAGGGAAGCGTTGAGGCTAGCAAATGGAGATGCAGAGGGTACTATTACAGATCCACAGATGGTATATCCACCGAAGAAACTTAGTTTCCCAGAGATTATAGAGAATATGCAACATGAGGGGACTTTAGCAATCCTTCCAAAGAAATTTCAGACTATGAGTCTACGTTATCAGGCATACTAAGGGGCATACTCTAAGCTTGCCTAAGTTATCAGCTCATGGGTATTATAGATTAATATGATAGAAATTATTTGAATGAATCAGAACGGTGCAAATTCGACAGGAGCTAGTTTAGCTAAGATTCTCATTATTGAGGATGAACCCGTTGTAAGAGAGGGTTTAGTGGATAGTCTGAAGTTAGAGGGATATCAGGTTATTTCTGCAGATAATGGAGTAAGTGGTATTGAGTTATATGAACTCGAAGCTCCAGATCTTGTAATTTTAGATGTTATGATGCCAGGTTTGGATGGTTTTGAGGTTTGTAGGAAGATTCGTCAGTCAGTAACTTATACTCCAATAATATTGTTAACGGCTAAGAGTAGCGAAATTGATAAGGTTGTGGGGCTTGAATTAGGTGCGGATGATTATCTAACTAAACCTTTTGGGATGAGAGAGTTGTTTGCAAGATTAAAGGCAATTCTTAGGCGTAATCAGAACTTAGCTGTAAAAGAGGTTGTAGAAAATAAAATAAGCGATGAATTAGAGCTTAGTTTTTCTGATGTAGTAATTGATTTTAAATCTTATCGGGCTAAAAAGGGCAAGGTAGAGCTTAGTTTGTCTGCTAAGGAATTTGAGTTAATAAAATATCTTTACAATAAGGTAGATGTGCCTGTCACTAGAGATGAGTTGCTTGATCATGTTTGGGGATATAATTCATATCCAACAACCAGAACAGTCGATAATTTTATTGCACGACTTAGGCAGAAATTAGAGGTTTCACCAGATAGACCTCAGCATATATTGACAGTTCACGGGGTCGGTTATAAGTTTGTATTGGGGATCTAATCTTAGTTTTTAGCTTCTTTTGCTTAATAATATTAAGTACTTATAGTTATTTTTTATTTGTTTGAGAAAAGTTTAATTTTTCTTGAATCCCTTTTCATCACAGATCTATCTCAATGATGTAACAACTTTGTAACGGGGGTTTAATAAATATGTATACTGATCGAATTAAGTCATTCTTATCGGCACAAATAGCATCTAATATCGAATATGGTAACTTAAGCTACGCTTCTAAAGATACTAGAGCTAGTCGTAGAGGTTTTTGGGCTGTTTCAGGCAATGTGGTTTTATCACAGGATTTTTATGGGGAGGAAATAGATTTGGAGGGGAGCGGTCAACATACTTGTGGGTTATCTGAAGAGCTTCTTCAGGACTTTGTCGATGGTGAGCTTGATGAGCTTACTGCTCATCGTGTTGAAAGGCATGTCGCTGCTTGTAAAAGATGTGAAAAAATATGTGTAGAAACTAAGGAGCTAAAGAATTTATCAGGGTCCTTGAATAGTAATGTAAGTGTACCTACTGATATTCATCATAGGCTTAGAGCTAAATTAATTGAAGAGCTAAATATCGATATAGACAAGATTCCTGATGAGGTTTAGATAATTAATTTGCGATGGTGTCCTTTAAGAATACTTAAGGGACACCTTTGAAATGGAGAAGGAAATAAGATATGGTTATATTATTAGTACTGTTAGGATTATGCATTAGTGGCTTACTATTAGGCTATATTTTTTTAGATTTCCAAGAAAAGAATAGTGAAGAGCCTGAAGCTAAGAGAAAATGGAGTGATCCGAGTCATAAGAGAGATGACTGTTAAGAAATTTTTAATTTTATTTCTGGGGATTCTGCAAATTTTTAGTGCTTCGCCCGCTACTTTATTATGTGAAGATCTAAGTAGCGATCCATTTGAACAAAAAGAAAAATTAGAAGAAGTGACCTTTAGTGATCTTTTTAGATCAAGACGCAATGAAGCGTATAAGGGGGTTGTTTTAGCGAATTTTATTTATATAGATCCTGAGGAAAGGTTTATTTATGTAAAGCCTCAAGAAGATAATTTACCTAAGTTGACTATTTATATTGATAAGAAAACTTTATTCTCTACTATGAAGTTAGGGAAGATTGGCAAAGCTAAAAAAAGTATGATGCTTGAAGGAGATAGGGTAGCGATTCGGGCGATGGTTAAGAATGGTGTTATCTTAGCAGATGAAGTTTTCCTAGTAGAGGGTGACTTTGGCCCTAAGGCGAGGTTTGCTAAGAGAAAATATGCACCCCCTCCAGGTGCTCCAGGTGCCGCAGCGAAAAAAGAAGCTAAAAAGCCAGAGAAAAAATCTGGAGGAGGGCATTAGTTTTGAATAGGCTAACTTTAATTTTTTCAGTTTTTGTATTTATTTTTGTTTCTTTTGTAAGAGCTGAATCGTCAACTAAAGATAAGCCAAAAGAGAAACTTCTTGTCTCTGTCACTATTCCGGAGACTAGTGAAACTGAATTTCAAGAATTAAAGAACCATCAAACAGGTTTAGTTAAGGTTTTTTTATCATCTTTAGGAGATATGGTAGATTCTTATATGATATCTTTGGTTGATTTAACTGGGGGCAGTAAAACAGTTAACCTGTTAACTGATTCAGATGGCATTGTGACTTTTAAAAAAGTTCCGGCTGGTAATTATGCAGTGCATATCAATAGAAAAGCTGCTACTGAAGACCAAGAGCATGGCACTGTAAAGATCAGCGATATTATTATTAAGGCTTATCCTTAGCTTTTGTTAGAGGCCTTTAGAAAAAACTCTATCTTGATAGAATGTTATTTTAATCCCCGAGGGGTCTAATATAGAGAATGAAATTGTATTATCTGATTTAACGCTTTCTGAGATTGTTCCTAGATTGTGTGTGCTGTGAAACTTATTAACTCTTAATAGAAGTTTATCATGTAGTTTATAGATTCCATTTCTGACTCTTAAACGTATTTCTAGATTAGATTGTTTGGGATCTTTCGACTCTATTAATCTAAGGGAGCTTTGATCTGGAAGAATAAAAAGATCATCTTGACTCTTATGAGAGTGAAATTCTAGTACCTCGTTAAGGAAAAGCCTACTTAAGGAGAGGTTATCGCAAGCTAAGGTAAGACCTTTAAAAGAAATTAAATAGTTGTCAAATACAGTTTTCTCTCTATCATGCCCTGACCAGAGAAGAACTGTTCCGATTATAAGGCAATAGGCTAACACTATTTTAAGAAAGGAAGAGCTATTGTCTTTCATGAGGCAAATCGTGATTTAATATGTACTTATATTTTATTAGAAGATTTTATCTCTTTGAGATAGAACTATCCAGTTAAATTTACAAGGAAATTAAATAAAAATGCAAGAAGTAAATTCTATTCACAAGCGCCTAAACCCTCTTTTGCTCTTAGGTTTATTAGTTTCTTTTTATTTAAGCCACCATCACATAGAGGTGAAGTCTAATTTGCAGATTGGCACATCCATCTGTTCGTTCGATGAAGTTTTTGATTGCGATAGCGTTGCTAGAAGTGATTTTTCAGAACTTATGGGTATGCCTGTGGCATTTATAGGTGTCTTTTATTACGCCGTGGTATTTTTGTTATTGATCTTTAGTAAAGATTTGGAGATTAATGCGAAGAGGAAACTGAATTCATTTTTATTTTTGTTGTTTTCAGTTTCTGTAGCTTTAAGTCTATATTTGGCTTACGGTTCTTATGTGACTCTTGGTAAGGTTTGTATTTTCTGTTCTTTACTTTACGTGACAAACTTGGCTTTATTCGGATTGATGTTTTTTTATAAGGAGCAGAGAGAGAGTTTAGCCTCAGGTTTTTCTTTTATTTTTGAAGATTTTTTGGCCTCTCTAAAAGGTATATTTTTTATACTTGGCACAGTGGGGGTGGCATTTATCATTTTCACTTTTCCCCCCGTGTATGAAAAATATATACTACTTCCTAGATACTTAAATGTTCAAGGACAGAAAATTATTGGTGAGCTTAAATCTCAGTGGGAGAATAGTCCTGTTGAAATTGATGAAAATTTAGCTAAGGCTTTGCCCGGTGCGATTATTAGAGAACCTTCTTCAAATTCATCGAAAGTATTTACAATTGTTGAATATGCTGATTATGAGTGCCCATTTTGTCAAAAAGTCGCTCCGGTTTTGGAAAAGATCTATAAAGATAATATTGATCATGTGCGATTAGTACTTTTACAATTCCCTTTAGATAGTTCTTGTAACCCTTCGATACAAGGGAATATGCATCAAAGTGCTTGTAAGGTAGCGAAAGCTGTTCTTTGTGCTGGATTGGATTATGGTAAGTCTTCTTTAGAGTTTCAAGAGAGAGTTCTCGCGGATAAGCCATTTACTGATGAAGCTTTAGAGGCGCTATTTAAGGAATTTGAAATCGATGGTACTAAATGTCCTAAGGCTGATGCGGCACTTAAAGAACAAATTGAATTTGCTATTAAGGCTGATATTCATTCCACCCCTAATATTTTTGTTGACGGTAAAAGGGTAAAGTTTAATTCATTTCCACAGGTAGAGACTGTGTTGAGAGAGATAGTGGGTGGAAAGGAAGGTTAAATACGGTGAGCGGAGTAATAAAAATCCTGTTTCCATTTCCTTCATGAAATGGAAACAGGTGGATTCAAGTAGACAAATGTATTAGCAATCTTGTGATTCCAATAAGCAACAAAGAAAATAGCAGAAGGAATGCTTCAGCGCTGATCCATTGATCGATGAATAATTGCTTCTTCATAATTAGGACTCTTAAGAAAATAAGAGCTGCTAAGCTATTTACTAAAGTCAGCGGAAGGAGTTGGTTAGGTTTGTTAGATACTATATAGTAGAAACAAAACACGTTGCTCCCAGATACTGACATTAATTCAGTCATCCATAACATTTCCAGAATAGCACAAGTGATGGAAAATGGTGATGTCCCTGATTCTTCTGGCGCCTGGTATGGGTTCGCGCAATCCATTTTTTGAATCCTTCCAAAAAGAACCTTTAAAAAAACATAAAACGCTCACCGCGTTCAACAATCAAAAACTAAGTTTAGGAAATTAGTTTTCTGTTGTTAAACTTAGGAAGTACCTTCTACCCATGAAATGAAATGTGTTTATTTTGTACTATATGGTCTGTTTTTTATCAATTTTGGGCAGTTTGAGAATGGGGAATGGATTATGTATGGCATTTGTGTTAGAGGAAATTGGTGAAGTTTTTGACTTTTTTGGGGGGGTACCATGGAAAAATTGTCGAGACGATTTAAATTGAGCGTCAAAGGCGCTAGGGTGCGAACGTTTTTGCTAAGGAAATTGCATGAACGGAATAGGCTGCTTGGAAGGTTGGGTAAGAGGTGATTTTTCTTTGATTGGAAGGGGGTTTTATGGCAGGAAACATTATGTCGCCAGCTGATATGTTGCGACGTTCGGCTGAGTTAGGTCGTGAGGCTGAAAGGCTTCGACGTTCGGTATTAAGTGGGCAGACCCATTTGTGTCGAGCTGCAGCTTCGGCCGGGCGGGAAGCTCGGAGATTGCGTCAGAAAGCATTAGGTAGTTTGTGAAGAAAGGTTACCGTATTGGGTGCGCGGTAGAAGGTGATAAAGTTTGGTAGCACCCATTTTTTTAATCACCACCCCCACATCCTCCGCACCCACTTCCAGAGCTACAGCTTGAACTTGAGGTGGAACTTGATGTACAGCTTGAAGAACAACTTCCGTTATTGCTCCTATTCTTTTCTGAAAATATAAGAAACGGGACAACTAATGCTCCAGCTATAATCTCAAGAACCAGATAGCTAACCGGATATCCATTGCTGAGCCCATGAACTACTCTTAATCCTCCGAAAATACCTATAGCAAAATATCCCAGTTGAAATAATGCTATCCCTAAACTATGCCAATTAGATGTCGGGACCAGTTTAAGACTAATAAACGCAATTAAATTATATACAACTAATAAGACTGCATATAGGATTAGAAATTCACTACCGGAAATAGAGGGGAAGAAAGTAAAATTTGGAGCGCCAATTAATCCAAACAGAATTAAACCGAGAGAAAGGCCTAAAGTAGATTTTAAATTGGTATCATTATTTCCTGTTTTAGATAATTGAGCTTCTTTTTCTTGCCCCCAAATTTGAACAGGTGGTACACCGAAAAGCTGTTGATAGTTTTCAAGTGTTTTTTTATATTGGTTTTTGTTAATGTGATCAGATTCTATGTTTTTAAAGGTTGGAACATGATGAAGTTTAAGCCCTAAAATCCGTGGACAAAGATTTTCCCAATAGTCTTTTGTAAATTGCAAATGTAAATGCCAAACTTCATCAACTACTTCTGATGGCGTCTGCTTCACACCGAATACTGTGATGATTTTTAAGAATTTAATATACTCTGTTATAGCCTGCTCACTGAATTTTGAGGACCAGCCATTCTCTTCTTGGAGCTTTTCAAGAAATAAAGGATAGAACTCTCCGCAGGGCACGTAGCCATCAAATGCGGAAAGTTTTGAAATATCCATTTATCCTCTCTAATTAAAAACTCATCTGTTAAAACGTCATCTGAGAAGGAATTCTTAATATATCAATAAAAATTGGGTAAATAAATCTGAAATAATTTCCGATACTAAAGTCCTAGTGCTCAAATCTCAATTTGAAGGTTTTTAATAAGAATACATGAGAAAAAAACTCATATACATATTTGGTACCTCACATATTAGTCTGAGATTAGCGGAGAACTTATCTGATGAGAATGAAGTTATTTTATTTGATAGTCATCAAGCTACTCCAGAGGAGGGGCAAAGCTGGACCTACCTTTATAATGATTTTTCCAGATTACCAGATCTATCAAAGGGAGAAATCGTTTATGTCGTTACGAATGAAGACCAGCTAAATATTAGGCTTGCTCTTTCTATAGGGAATTCTTACCCTGACCTTCCCGTTACGATTTCGTTATCTCAAAGTCGTTTAGGTATAAAACTCTCGGGGCATATAAAAAACTTTTCTTTTATAAACCCTTCTGAGTTAGCTGCTAAGAAGTTTGCTGATGCAGTTAATACGCCTAGGTATAATCTTTCAAATGTTATTTCACAAAGCCCCTCTGAATCAGTACCAGAAGTTAGATCCCAGCGACAGATCGATCCTTTAATACTGCGTGCTTTGCTATTTTCTTTTTTACTCGCGGTAATAACAACTATATACTTTCATTATGCTGAGAATATAGCATGGATAGATTCATGGTATTTCGTAATCACTCTTATGACTACAGTCGGCTTTGGTGATTATAGTTTAAGAGAAGCTTCTTCATTATCAAAAATTATTGGCGCCTTACTAATGATAGCTAGCGTTACCAATACTGCTATAATTTTTGCCTTGATTTCAGATTCTCTCTTGAAACAAAGACTCAGTCTAACTTTCGGCCGGAAAAAGCTACATGAAAAAGACCATGTAATTGTAGTGGGCTTAGGTTCCGTTGGATTGAAAGTTATTGAGGAGCTGTTAGAGCGAGGTGAGAAAGTAGCTTTAATTGAAACAGATATTAACGCGCGCTTCATGCCTACAATATTGGCATTGCGAGTACCAATAATAATTGGGGATGCTAAATTAGAGCGAACTATGCAAGACGTGGGATTAGATAACGCGAAGGCAGTAATTAGCGTAACTAGTAATGATCTAACTAATCTAGAAATTGGATTGAATGTTAAATCTCTAAACCCTGGGATACGTTTAGTATTAAGAATATACGACCAGCCACTAGCGCAAACCTTGGATAAACAATTAGATATTCACTTCGCACTAAGCACATCAGCAATTGCCGCGGAAGAGTTGGTTAGTAAATTTAATACAACTCATTAAATAGAGAGAAGTTTTATTTGTATTTAGAGAGATGGATTGTGTAGTAGGAGTTCGGATGTTGAGAAATCACATTACATCGAGTAGATCCCACGCTGCCACTCGCTAGCGCTCGTTTTGCTCTGGATGACAGGGTGGTGGGATTTTGCTGAGGCTCGGTTGTTGGATTAGAGGTATGTGGGCTAAGTGTATTGTTAAAAGCCAATATATTTATCGATTAACAGGAGATCGCCGATTAGCAATGCGATGCAGGCAAAGACAAATAGACCTGCTTTCATATCATCTTTCATTACATCCCATCCGTTATAATCTTTAGTAGTCCATATCCAATCTAGTGAAGATGGTGTGAAATAAACTCTAATGCCATGGCTAAGATCATCGAAGTCTTTGAACATAATTTTATAGAGTATGTAGATTGTGGGGCAGTAGGATATTGTGAAAATTATAAATGGTGTCATTGTGCAGCGCAATTAAATGATAGATTCTTTTAACACCTTAATTTCTGCTACAATCATCGCATTTTCGGGCACTAGCCCGGGGAGACCTTCTTCGCGGTAGGCTAGATGAGGAGCAATTAAAACCTTCCTGTATCCTCCTATCTTCATTCCTTCTAAAGAATAATATATGCCAGCAATTATGTTTTCTCTGTCTATGCGAACTCTACTTTCTAAATAACCATCACTGTGTAGCTTTAAATTCTCATCAAAAGTTCGAGAGAGGATCCCATCAGTAACATCTATAAGGTCCCCTTTTCTTAATGAGAGTCTGATCGCTAGAATATAGTATTTAAGTCGTTGGACTTCATGGCCATCTCCTTCAATTTCCTCAAGTAAGTCTATGCCTTTTTTCTTCATTGTTTGTCTAATATAAATTTTTTAGGAACAGGATACCGTAGATTTAGCAGTAGTATTTGTAAATTACTAGTATTATTTAAGTCGTTCTGACTCTTTTTGCATCGCTGGTTCTAAATAAATTCGACTTATGAGTGCACATATTGAATTTTTCTTCGATAATTCAGTATGGGGAAAAATTGTTATACATATATTATTACCAACAAATATCATTCAGTTCTTTATACAGGAGTAACTTCTGATATTCATCGGCGGATGTTCGAGCATAAGAATGGGTCGGTTCCAGGTTTTGCTTCGCAGTATAGTGTGAATAAATTAGTTTATTTAGAGTTCTTTTATTATATCCAAGATGCGATAGCTCGTGAGAAGAAAATAAAAGGCATGTCTCGGAGAAAGAAGGAAGATTTGATTGCGATAGAGAATCCGAATTGGCGAGAGTTGAAGATATAGGGAAGTGGTATGGAGGAGCAGCTTCAGTTTGTAATCTCACCCTGTCATCCAGAACGAGCTGTCTTGGACGGCGAGTGTGGGATCTCCTCGATGGAAGGGGTTTAGGCTTATGGACGGGCTCATGCGAGATGGGAACTTTATATTAAATATTTAGAGAAATGGATTGCGATGTATAAGTTCGCATGTTGAGAAATCACATTACATCGAGTAGATCCCACGCTGCCACTCGCTAGCGCTCGCTCTGCTCTGGATGACAGGGGGGCATCTGAATTAGAATCCAATATATTTGTCGATTACAATAAGATTTAAGAATACTAGTATTATGCAAGCGATGTTAAATAAAAAGGCTTTTATACTATGTTTCCATTTATCTAATGGATTATATTCTTCTGTTGTCCAAAGATCTTCTAGCCATGGACTTTGGCCATACCTGAGATCATTAAAGTTTTTATATGTGAGTTTGTATAAGATATAAACGGAAGTAGGATAGGTTAAAATGAATAGTAGAATTGCTTTAGTAGGATAGGTTAAAATGAATACTAAAATTGCTTTCATTTAATTTGATTGCCTTATCCTAATAACCTAATTCCCACGCTGCCACTCGCTAGCGCTTGCTCTGCTCTGGATGACAGGGAGGGGACTGTTTTGCTTATTAGTTTCTGTCTCTACAAAGTATACTCCACCACCTCTCCATCCCCCAACCTCAACTCAACCATCGGCTTATCAGATTCTTCTACATGCCCGACTACACCCGCATCAAGATTAAAAGATTTACAGATCGCTAATACATTATCCGCAGATTCTTTTTTGCAATAAACTTCCATTCTAATTCCCATATTAAACACTCTATACATTTCTTTACTTGGGATTTCGGCGGTGGTTTGGATTAGAGAGTATATCGGCGCGGGGGCGGGTAGTTTGTCTTTTACAATTTTTACATTGTTTAGAAATCTTAGAACTTTTCCGTGCGCGCCACCTGTTAGGTGAATGATGCCCTTAATATTTTTTCCTTCTGATTCAAGGATGGCTTTTAATACTGGTGAGTAAGTGCGAGTAGGGGAGGAGAGTGCATCTCCGATACTCATTCCTAGCCCTTCAGGTGTGTCAGAAACTTTAAATGGGCCTTGATAAGAATTATCTTCGCCTA
Organism: Bdellovibrionota bacterium; assembly: GCA_044351785.1. Lineage (GTDB taxonomy): Bacteria > Bdellovibrionota_C > UBA2361 > SZUA-149 > DAOLCO01 > JAIYCX01. Next base: position 5,265 of record JBILFC010000030.1, on the reverse strand, counting down.
GATTGGGATCGAGTATCTCAGGAAAACTCACTGCGTTCTCTTTTGAAAGAAGAGCATGTCTTGCTAAGGAAAGTCCATTAGATCCGATACCAGAATTAACGACATCTTCATAAGTAGTCTTTCCACTACTAGATAATCCAATAACAACATCTCCCGACACTATATTGCTAGGTGATACTAATTGGTCTGCTTGAATCCTACCTACTAATGTCCCATCGACTAAAAGTGTTCTTACAACATCTCCGCAATCAGCAGTCTCTCCACCAGAGATATTCAGAGGAATCCCTAATGACTGCATTTTTTTACCTAAGGCAATATATTCTGAAATAATTTCTTGAATCGCCTCATCCGGGATAAGCTTGGCATTTCTAGCTAGTGCATTTGCATATAATAATGACTGTGGAATGCCAACGCAGTAAACGTCATCTAAATTCATGAATAATGCATCGTGAGCAAGTCTCTTAAAATATTCTACGCTACCTGTAGCTTTATAATGTAGATAAGAAATGATTGATTTTGTCCCTGCCCCGTCACAGTGAATGAAACTTTTAAAGTTTTCATCCCCGTTTAAGTCCTCTGTCAGTTTGCAAAAATATGGTTCCACACCATGGTGACCGAGATTTTCTAAAATTTTATGTAAGCCCTTTTTATCAGCGGAGGCTCCAACTGATTCATATGAAAGTTTATTAGAAGTCATTATAATAATGTCAGTTTAGTCTCTAAAGTTAGTAAATTGTAGATCGATGTCATCAACTGATGTTTTTAGGGCTTGAATTACAGCCTGTAAGTCATCTCTCTTAGGTGCTGTCACCCTTACTTGATCATCCTGAATTTGAGCTTGGACTTTTTTAACGGGGAGCTCCTTAATTTTTTTAACTAACTTCTTAGCATCATCAGACCCAATTCCTTGCTTAAGAATAACAGACTGTCTTAACGCATCCCCAGATGCTTTCTCTGGGTCCTTATAATCCAATGACTTTAAGCTGATTCCACGTTTACTCATTTTTTGATTCAAGATTTCAGTGAGAGCTTGAAGTTTCATTTTGTCATCTGCTAAAAGCTCTAATTTCGAGTCTTTTTCTAGGAATTTTATTTCTGCGATGCTACCTTTGAAGTCATATCGTGTTTCAATTTCTTTTCTTACTTGATTGATGGCGTTATCTACTTCTTGTAAGTTTACTTCGCTGACGATGTCAAAGGATGGCATAGTGAATTTATGTGTTATTGTATGCGTTAAACAAAATTAGTTCAGAGATACTAGCAGATAAAAGTAGGAATCTCCAGTAACTAGTTATCTTTATGCCTTTTTGTGAAACCTTATACATGATAGATGCGAGGGCATAAATTCACCTAAAAGGATTGAATTAATTTAATATTATAAGAACTTAAAATAATGACAGCTGAGTCTTCAAAAACTCCTAAAAATAGTAAACAAGCAGAACTACAAGGTATCATAGGTGCTAATGCCACTTTATCAGAGGCATTGACTAGACTTACTGATCATATGTGGCCTGGTTATGGATTAACTTATTCATGTGAGCCTGAAAAGTTGTTTGAAGTTGTTAAGTTATTAAGAGATGACTCTCATTTAAAATTTAGCATGCTTGTAGATGTAACAGCTGTTGATTGGTTAGATTCTAAAGAAAAGAGATTTGAAGTTGTATATAATTTTTTAAGTGCGGAGAACTTTACTAGGCTGTGCCTAAAGGTTGCAGTATCCGAAGATAAGCCAGAAGTTGCATCACTAGTTTCATTTTGGAACTCGGCGAATTTCTTAGAAAGAGAAGTTTACGACATGTACGGGATTAAATTCCAAGGCCATCCAGATCTTAGAAGAATTCTAATGTATGATGAATTTGTTGGTCATCCACTTAGAAAGGATTACCCTTTAAAGGGTAAGCAACCTAGAGTAAACCTCAGAGTCCCTGAATTACATAACACTAGTGCAGATTTGCATAGAGAAGCCTTGGTTTCATTACCGACAAGAAGGTATCCAACTGTTGAAGAGAAGTTGGCTAGGGAGGGGAGTAAATAATATGAAAGAAGTTGATATAACAAATGACTGGCAGGCTAGAGAATTAGACGATTCCCTGCATAGTAAAACGATGATTCTTAACATGGGTCCAGCTCATCCAGCTACCCATGGAACAATTAGATTAATTTTAGAAATCGATGGCGAGAGAGTTGAACGTTGTGATGTAGATCTAGGGTATCTTCATCGTGGATTTGAAAAGCAATGTGAAAACGTAAATTACAATCAGGTTATTCCGTATACCGATCGACTCAATTATGTTTCACCAATAATCAACAACGTAGGTTGGGTGATCGCGATTGAAAATATGTTTGGAGTGGAAGTTCCAATTAGAGCTCAGTATATAAGAGTGATAATGAGCGAACTTTCTCGGATGTGTGATCATATTACTTGCGTTGGTGCTGCTGCGATGGAATTAGGTGCTTTTACTGTAATGCTCTACTTAATGCAGGCTAGGGAAGAGTTATATGACCTTATAGAAAAAGTTACAGGTGCAAGACTTACAATCTCTTATACGAGAGTAGGTGGTTTAAGAGATGATTTGCCAGCTAATTTTAAAGAAGAAGTTTTTGTAGCCTTTGAAAAAATTAGTAAACATCTTACTGACGCTGATAGATTAGTTTCTAGAAATAGAATATTCCAAGATAGAATGGCTGGAGTAGGTATCATATCCAAGGAAGAAGCTATATCTTACGGTTTAACAGGACCCATTGGAAGAGCAAGTGGTGTTAATTATGATGTAAGAAAAGCTTTTCCATATTCTAGTTATGATCATTTCGATTTTGAAGTTCCAACAGGCACCAAGGGTGATAACTTAGATAGATTCTTAGTTAGATTTAATGAAATCTATGAATCAATGAAAATAGTGGAGCAGGCTCTTAGAAAACTCCCTGATGGTCCTATTAATATAGATGATCCACATATCATTCTTCCTCCTAAGGATGAGGTGTATAATTCAATCGAAGGGATGATAAATCAATTTGAAGTAGTTTTCGGTGGAATTAAACCTCCAGCAGGAGATATCTATTTCCCAGTAGAAGGTGGAAATGGTGAGCTTGGGTTCTATGTAGTGTCCGATGGTAGTGGAACTCCATATAGAGTAAGAGTGAGGCCACCATGTTTTGTTGCAATGGGGATATTTGGACCCTTGGTTGAAGGCCATACTATAGCAGATATAGTTCCATTATTTGGTATGATCAATATGATAGGCGGGGAGTGCGACAGGTAATATGTCTAGTGCATTAGGAATAATAGGTAAAGATACATTTGTTAGTTACGAATCTTTTCTAGGAAGTAAGCCAACTCCTATTACAAGAGAGATGACTTCTAAGTTAAAAGACTATGTGAACAAATACCCAAGTAAAAAATCAGCAGTGATGCCTGGTTTGTATTTGGCGCAAGAACATTTTGGATGGATTTGTAAAGAAGCAATCACTTGGGTATCATCAGAGTTATCTGTACCGCCAGCTCACGTAGAGTCAGTAGCTACATTTTATACCATGTACTATAAGAGACCAGTTGGGAAATATCACATACAACTATGCAGAACTTTGTCTTGTATGTTATGCGGGGCAAAGAAGTTAGCCGAGCATTTAAAAGAGACTCTTAAAGTTGGTCCTGCTGAGGTTACTTCAGATGGTATGTGGAGTTGGGAAGAGGTTGAATGTTTAGGTAGTTGTGGCTCTGCTCCTATGGTTCAGATTAATGATGTCTTTTTTGAATTTCTAACTCCGGAATCTTTAGATGCTTTAATGACTAAGATAAAGGCAGAACTTCCAGATTTAAGATATCACGCATCAACAGAAGAACTTGGTAAGGGAATGGCAGACCATCCGAGATCAAAGATTTTAGGAAATTCATAATAGTTTTTAAGAATGACAAAAGCACATCATAAAATTCTTACGATTAATACTCATCATGCGGATCAGCATCAGATTTCGGCTTATGAGAGTCGAGGTGGGTATCAGAGTATTAAGAAAGCTTTATCAATGACATCTGATGATATCATTGGAACAGTTAAGGCGTCTGGACTTCGGGGTAGAGGTGGTGCTGGATTCCCAACAGGAGTTAAATGGGGCTTTGTTCCTAAGAATACCGGTAAGCCAACTTATCTTCTAAATAATGCTGACGAAAGTGAGCCAGGTACTTTTAAGGATAGATTACTGATGGAGCAAGATCCGCATCTATGTCTTGAAGGTATGATGATTGCTTCTTATGCCTTATCTTGTAACTGGAGTGCTATTTATATCCGCGGAGAATACGGCTTTCCTGCTGAGAGAATGGAAAAAGCGATTAGGGAAGCTTATGAAAAGGGATATCTCGGTAAAAATATTTTCGGATCTAATTTCAATTTAGATGTTGTTGTTCATAGAGGGGCTGGGGCTTATATTTGTGGAGAGGAGACTGGATTGATTGAAAGTCTTGAAGGGAACAAGGGTCAGCCTAGAATTAAACCTCCATTCCCAGCAGTGTTCGGTGTGTATGGATGTCCTACCGTAGTAAATAATACAGAAACTCTAGCAGCGCTACCTTGGATAATTCAGAATGGTGGGGAAGCTTATGCAAAAATTGGAACGGAGAAATCTCCAGGAACAAAGCTTTTTAGTGCATCAGGTCATATTAATAAACCTGGCGTTTATGAAGTTGACCTTGGTTATAGCCTATTAGATTTTATTGAAAACGAGTGTGGTGGAGTTAAAGGTGGTCGTAAACTTAAGGCTGTTATCGCTGGGGGATCATCAGTGCCAGTATTAAGGGCAGATGAGCTAAATGGCGTAACGATGGACTATGAGTCAATTAAGAATGCTGGATCAATGCTTGGTTCTGGTGGATTTATAGTTATGGATGAGACTACTGATATGGTTGAAGCTTGCTTGAATCTTCAGCATTTTTATTCTCATGAGTCTTGTGGTCAATGTACTCCTTGTAGGGAAGGGGCCCACTGGGTTGAAAAGATAGTTCATAGAATAGATAGCGGTCAGGGCTCTGTCGGCGATCCTCTTCTACTTAAGAGTATTACATCTCAGATAATGGGCCATACTATTTGTCCATTCGGTGATGCCTTAGTAACACCAGTGCTGAGTTTTATGGAAAAGTTTCCTGAAGAGTTTAAGGCGCGCATTGAAAAGACTAACTTGGGGACTAATTTAGATGGGGGAGCTGTGCATGTCTAGTTCAGAAATGGTTACAATTAGTATAGATGGTAAAGAGGTCTCAGTTCCTAAGGGAATGAA
>JBILFC010000216.1:0-5468 GCA_044351785.1 Bdellovibrionota bacterium | reverse complement strand
TATCTTTGCAAATAAACCAGGTGAGACCTTTTATTATTCTAACTTAGGCTATGTGCTCTTAGGTAAAATCATACAAAATGTAAGCGCTTTGCCATACACTGAGTATGTTAAAAAATCTATTTTAGAACCACTAAAGATGAGTGATACGGATTGGTCGGATAGCTCAAAAGGTATAATAAATGGTCTCAAATTTGAAAATAATACTTGGAATGAAATTTTACCATTAACAGTAGGAGGATATGCAGGAGCTTTCGGGGGACTATATAGTACGATCCAAGATTTAACTAAGTTTATATTATTTATGCAAGGCGCATATTCGGGTGAACTTGAAGGCTCTGAATCTATTCTTTCCAAAGATTCAAGGCGAGAATTACAATCTCCTCAAGTAGATTTTCCTAATATAAACATTTTTGATAATGAATTTCATGTTAAATCATATGCGATGGGCTTAATTTCATATGAATCAAGCGCTGGGAGATCAAAAGGGCACTCAGGAGGATTACCCGGTTATGGTAGTCACTTTAGATGGAGGGAAAGAGAGAAGGTTGGAATAATTTTTCTATCTAATCATACCTATAATACTGGTTCTAAAGTTTCTGGAAATATTCTCAATTACGCTGTTAATATGAGATCAAGGGAGAAATTATCTATTTTGCCCATTGTAAGAAAGCGAGCGGAAGAGCTTCTGAATTCTATTAGGGAATATGGGAATAGTAATGATCAATTTATTTTCAGTAGTAATTTTTTTCTAGATTATACCAGTGAAGACTATGCTGCTCTCATGGCGGAACTAAAGCATGCATTAATAGAAGAAGAACCTGTTTTAGTCTCGGATAGAGGATTAGCAGCGAGCCTAGTATTTAAGTCTTCCATTTTGTATTTCTCACTGACTCCAGCGGAAAATGGAAGGATCCAGGAGCTGATTTTTAAGCCTTTCTAGCTCTTTTAAATCCTTATATAGTTTACCGGCATCTAATAAATCTGACAAAACTAGTGATTAGTGTGGATAATTCCCCAGTGGTAAATGAAAAACATAGACATAGCTTAGCCTGGATTATTTTCTGGCTTACCTTAATTAGTTACGCCTACTTTTTTCAAAGTGGTCAGCATAATGAGAATACTCGCTTCGATCTAATGCGCTCATTAGTTGAAGACGGTAGTTTTATAATTACTAGATTCTCTCATAACTCAGCCGATATCATTCCTTTTAATAATGAAATATATTCAGGTAAAGCTCCAGGCATTTCATTCCTTGGTATTCCATTCTGGGCCTTGTGGTCTAAGGTCGTACCTTATTTCGTTTCTGATGCTGAAATAGCCTCCCACTTTATGTGTTACCTTACAATAGTATCTGTAGTTGGTTTACCCTCTGCAATGCTTGCTACTGCCTTGTTCTTAGTACTATCTTTAATGGGGAAGTTAAGAGATGCTTTTTTCTTAACATTAATATTTGCCTTTGGTACAATTGCTTTTCCATTCTCTACATTGCTATTTTCTCATCAGTTGTGCTCTGCTTTAGTGTTTATTGGATTTGCTATAGTCTACTTATATTCTCACACGCTCTTGATATTCCTAGCAGGTATTCTGATGGGATTTTCCGTAGTAGTGGAGTATCCTGGAGCTATAGGAGCAGGTTTAATAGGTTTATATGTCCTTTATAAACGTGGACTATTAAATGGAGCTATACCATTAGCTCTAGGCGGATTATTAGGAGTAAGCCCTCTTATTTATTACAACTTGTCAGTATTCGGTAAGCTTATGTATACGCCATATTCAGTGTATGCAGAGAAGGCTTCTAATGATTTTCCCGTTCATAAAGAAGGATTGCTGGGGATTAGTGTGCCTTATTATGAAAACTTCGAACTCGTATTTACGAGTCTTCATAGGGGATTATTTGTATTAAATCCTATCACTATTCTTTTATTAGCAGCGATCCCACTAGCGTTTTATATCAAGAGAAATAGATCAGAGAAGTTTCTCGCGATATCATTAATTATTGGTTACCTGTATTTAAATCTATCCTTCGGTACGGGACTTATATATGCAGGAGGTGGATGTTCTGTTGGACCTAGGCATGTCATTCCTATGCTCCCCTTTATGTTTTTTATATTTATAGACTTGATGAATTGGCGAGCTTTTAAAATACCATCATTCTTACTTGGACTTATTTCATCTGGAATAATGCTTATGGCAACAGCTACAGAGCCTAGGGTGCCATATGAATATGAAAATCCGATTAAAGATCTATTTTGGAAAGGATTTTTAGTCGGACAAATGGCAATTGAAACCGATGGAGTATTCAGTTCGAAGCTCATTACTGAAGATACAATTGCGTTTAATCTTGGTAAATTATTTAATATACATTCGTCGATTCAATTACTGCCACTTCTGGTAATTTGGGCGGTGTTTTACCTATTGTCTCGTAAGTTCTTAAAGGAAGGTGAGAATAGGGGAATAGTCTTTTATGATTTAAGTATATTTGTATTCTTAAGTTTTTTAGCAATTAGTCCTGTGGTCTATTATTATCTTAATAAGCCTGAAGACGTAAATTCTGGTTTTGCAGCTAGATACTTTGAGGGGAAAGCGTGGGAGACATGTCAGAGTGATCTTACTGCTGGTACTGACTTAGGTAAGGCGCCGATATTGAAAACTACGGATTATAAATTAGATTTTGAATGGCATTCAAGAGATTTTATTAAATTTATTATAGACTTCTCAGCAGATTGGTCAGGGGACTTTCAAGTTGAAGAAACTGGCTTATACCGTTTTAAAACAGAATCAGATGATGGGTCATGTATCTATATCGATGGTAGGTTACTAGTTGATAATTGGGGAGAGCACATGTTAGAGAGTAGGGAATCAAGTATTGTATTACTTGCAGGTTCTCATAACTTGTATGTGCGGTATATGAGTTTTGCCGACAATGCAAAACTAAATGTGACATGGGGGAGAAAGGATAAGCCCTTTATCCCTATTAGTGTAAAGAACTTTACCCCAAAAGTATTAGAGTTTCCCGTTGAAAAAAAGGATAAGTAAAATACTTATCCCTTAGCAGTGATCATATCATTCAAGAATTCTTTGTTTCTTGGAACGATACTTAACTCAGCTTTTGATTCTAATATGCGGTTAATTTCAAGCGTTTCAAATAGAGTTGAAGCTACATCCTTATCCTGACAGATTGATTTTAAAGCCTCTCCAATTATCTGTGGTCTGATAGCAGCCGCTCTAGCGAGTTCAGTAGCAGCTTCTTTATCCGCAGATCCAGAAATAATATTCACTCTATTCATGCCGTCTTGATTAATAGCGGAAGTAACTTGTTTAAGTCTATTTACCACCTTACTTTCAATCTGCTTAATCATTCCAATGTCTCTAAAGTGTACCTTACGGATATAAACAGACCCTAACTTGAAGCCCCAGTTGGAAGCTTGTGGAGTTACTTCCTGTCTAACTGCTTGACTCATTTCATGACGACTTTCAAGCATCTTCGCAAGGGGTTGGTTACTTAAGCATCTTATTACAGCACTACTAACATTCGCTTGTAATGAACCTTCTGGATCAGTGTTCTTAAATAAATAAGCTACAGGATCCTCTACTTTCATTTCGTACCAGACACCGATTCCCATAGGGGCACCTTCTTCTGAATTCACGGCCTGACTTCTTAAGTAGAACTGTGCCATCCTAGTATCTACTTTTCTTGATGAACCTAACCAATTTACAAAAAATGCTCTAGGTCCAAGAGTTAAAATGGGGCAGTTAAGTCCAGGCTCATCAATAACTCCAACCACCTTACCAAAGAGCATATAAACTCTCGCTTCTTGCTCTCTAATGACTACATAAAAACCGAAGAGCCTTAAAAATGCAAAAAAGATTGGTTCTAAAATGAATAAAAGTACAAATACTGTAAAAATGTTAACTATTGGGCCCATCTTATCTCTCCTCTCTGATAATTCTTTTTGCTTTATCGAACAACGATAGCCTTACGTTTCTGACATAGGTATCAAGTGCGCCGTTAGATTTCAGTTCAAGTAATCTTTCTGCTAATGAAAGTAGAGGTTGAACTTCTGCCTGTGCCTTTAATGTTTCAATCTCTACAGCTCTGTGTGAAGCCACTATTTTCTGATCAGCAGCAGCTTGGGATAAGCTTATTTCTGAAGAAACATGGTTATGAGCAGTATTAATCGCAGCTAGTGCTGATTCTACCTCCTCTGGAGGTTCAATCCCTGTTATTAATGAAGCATCAAGAATGATCCCATATCTTGCAGCAGTACATAGGCACTCAGCGAACATTCTGTCATTTATATCTCTTAGATTTTTTCTAAGGTCGTTAATGGAAATCCCAGCCGTTTCAGCTAAAGAAAGAGAATTTGCATTGTCTGCGGTTACTCCAACAACTGCTAAATTTTGCGGAGCTTCAAAGTTAGCTACTAACTGTCTAAGTACGGATACAAAATACCCTGTTACGTGAATAATCGGATTCTTAACGCCGAAAAGAAATGCATATAAGTTCTGTTCCGATACTCTAAATCTAATTTGTCCAGTTAGCCCAGTATTAAGTTGATCCTTAGTCACAGCTTCGAGCATCAATCCACTTCTATTTGCAGTGGGGCTTTCTGGATCATAAGCCATGTTAAAAGTTTCAATTGCAATTGAGGTTCGGTGTACTTTTTCCCAAGGCCATTTAAAATGGAGTCCGGGTTCAATCACCTCTAACTGCGGGTAGGCGTATCTGGTTTTTTCTTCTTCATTTAGAGGAGCGGACATAGGAAGTTCTAAGGTAGACTGATCATTTAGGCGCTTCGCCCGACCAAAGGAAGTAATTACTGCTCTTTCATTCTGCCCGATAGTATAAAATCCGCCTAAGCAGTATCTGATAATGAAATAGACTAAGCCACCAATAATAATTTGTCCAAGTACCATATTGCCTTGAGAAGTGAGTTAAGTGTTTATATTTTCGAATCCTATTGAACCTTTCAATTTAAGTCAGGTCAAGGAAAAAGTTCTAGCTCTGTACCGTATCTTATTTTTTCTTTTCTATAGAGCTGAAACTGCAAATAGAGGCTGTCATTGGTTTCTCAGTAGGATATTTAATCGCTATTTTGGGGTTTAAATCTCGGTCTCTTTCTGAGAGAAAAGCCCTCGCTTCTTCATGGAACTTATTTCCTTGATTTAGAAACCAAGCTCGAATTTCATCTTCCATGGATTCAGGAATGTTATCAAAGTATGTTTTAACATGAACGTTTTTTATTCCCTTAGGGGAGAATACGTTCTCTAATACGCTATGATACAATAACTCACTATCTTGTCCTAATAACTTAAGTGATTCTTCAACATCATCACTGCTGGGTTCATAGCCAGGTTTTATGAGTTTTATGCCAGAAGGAGTTTGTTTCGCTAGGCCTGATCTCTCTAACTCGAAAGCAACTGTGTAAGGATTTAGATCAGTGCTAATACTTGAAACAAGATTTGCA
>JBILFC010000029.1:0-17482 GCA_044351785.1 Bdellovibrionota bacterium | reverse complement strand
TGGGCAAATTACTTCTATTACTGATTTTTTGTGCAGTAACATATACTACTTACCTGTTTATAAACAAGGAACCATTAGAAGCAGAGTCTAATGAATTAATCATTGGTTTGGAAGAGCTAGCAGAAGAAGACGATGTGGACTCTCAGATAAAATTAGCTTTAAAATATTATAGAGGGGAAGGAGTCTCACAAGATTACAAGAAAACCTATAAATGGATTAAGAAGGCTGCAGATAAGGGCAATGACTATGCTCAGTTTTTTTTAGGGGGTTTATATCAAACTGGTAAGGGTGTAGAAAAAGACCAAATTCGAGCTTACTATTACTTTGATTTAGCTGCTACGAATGGAAATTTGAAAGCTAAAAATCATCTTGAGTGCTTAAATAAGGGCGTTAGTCCTGAATCAATAGCAGAGACTAAAAAGATGATTGAAATATGTAGCAAGGATATATGGTCTATTAGAAGTACTGATGATCTATTGAATTGGATAGTATGTAATCTTTAAAAAGACGTCCTAATAATGTTGCAGCAAATTTTTGAAGGTCCAATAGTTACTTTTATTTTTATTGCTCTTGGAATAGGGGCACTTGTTTACTTCACAGTTTTACTTTCATTATTTATTCCATTTGTGGTGGCAAGAGATGAGATTCCATTCTTTGGAAAAAGATACTTAAATATTGCTTATGCTATAATTTCATTTTTCTTACCCTTGTTGTCATTGTTATATATATTTATTGTTCGTAGGGACCTTCTTAAATATTTGTATCCAGGATTATTTTGTTTTCTGGGAGCTGTAGTTCTTTTTCTTCTGAGAGCTTTAGTGCAGACATATTATATGCGATTATAAATCTAATAATTTAGGTTTGCGTCTCATAAAGAAAGTACTTTGAAATGGAACAGAGGCATGAGAAAGGTGTTTTTGTAAAAACCTCTTTCTCATGCCTCTGGTGTGGCTTTTTAGTTATTCGAATTTAATCGAATCTTCAAGTCGTTTGATTGCTTTTGGAGTAAGACCAAGTACTCTAAGTCCTTTTTTGCCAAACAGACGATATGTATCTAACTCTTCAGCACGTCTTATGGTCTCGGGAGCAAATAGGTGTTCATGGTCAGTTTGAAGCCCGCGCATAAAGATTACGAGAGAGCTATAAGTAAGAACAGTAGCACTACCCCAGGTACTGGAATCTTTACTTGACCTATCACACTCAAAAAGATGAAAAGTAGTATTATCATCAAAGGTAGTAAGTTTGGCGTCTTTTTCCTCCTTGTTCCCAGAGCCGTGCCTGTATCCGAGTAAGCCAGGAGTTACTGCATTAGATTTTGATATTCCCTTCTTGCTATCTTTGCTAATCACAATAACTACTTGCTTTAGTAAACTGGCAAGCAGATGTGCGAATCTTGCGTAAGCATTGTCGCCGTTGAATACATACACATTTTCCATGGAACTCATGTAAATTTACCTCTTGAATGGTTGTTTTAAATGTTGAACTCCACACTTGAATTAGTATACAAGTGTGGAGTCTTCTATTTGAAAAACCAAAACCTTATTTCCTTTCTCTGCCTCTCATCTCTTTGCTAACAAAATCACCACAGCAAAAAGAAGAAAGACAGATACTTTCTTATACCCAGATTTGAATGTTAAAGAGCAAGTTATGGCTTGCTATGAATTAAGCCTTATTAACCGCTTGTTTCATAGCATAAATGTGAAGAATCAAAAATACATAGGGTAATATAGCGATACAAAAGGCTAACATGCTAAAAATAAAAGATATTTGGCTCTTTGTAAAAGTAGGGGGTCTACTTTATACGGAAAAAATTTAAAAAGAAGGGTACTACCTGTGTGCACCCTTTCTCGTAAGGGTAAATAACCTCGGCATGATTCATCTTCTTCCTTGCTTTTCCATGCGTCGTTGAACTTCTAATCGCTGAGCATGTCGCCTCATTCTGCCTTTTACTGCTTTAACACTAAGACTGCGAAAGAGTTTTCGAAATTGGAGAGCTCGGGCTAATGCGTCCATAAAATCCTCCATTCAGAAATGTAAAAAACCATACCATATCTAACTAACATGAAGCGTAGTTAGAATCCACATGGATTTCTAAAAAAGATGAATTAGCAATAGCTTACCTATTTTTCCATTAACTTGGACAGACCACCAAGTATAGATCCTTCTTCAGCATTTGATCCTCCTGCTTTAGGAGCATATTGCAATACTCTATCAGCTAGTCTACTGAATGGTAGAGACTGTAACCATACGTCTCCCGTGCCTTTAAGTGTGGCTAGAAACATTCCCTCTCCGCCAAAGAACATTGATTTTAAATTCCCAGCGCGTTCAATCGAATAATCTATCCCAGGAGAGAAAGCAACTAAGCATCCTGTGTCTAAGCTTAGTTTTTCACCGTTTAATCTTTTACGAACAATTGCTCCGCCTGCATGCATAAAAGCCAAGCCATCACCTGTTAATTTCTGAAGAATAAATCCTTCTCCACCGAAAAGGCCAGTGCCTAACTTTTTAGTAAAAGCAGTACTAATACTAGTTCCAAGAGCAGCACATAGAAAAGAATTCTTCTGGCATGTTACTGAACCATATTCAGCAAGGTTAATTGGAATAATCTTTCCAGGATAAGGGGCACCAAATGCAACTTTTCCTTTATTACTACCTTTTTGCGTAAAGTGAGTCATGAAAAGTGATTCACCAGTAAGCATTCTTCCACCAGCTGATACAAGCTTATCGAAAAAACCACTCTTAGGATTAGAACCATCACCCATCTTTGCTTCAAAGGTAATACCCTCTTCAAGGTACATCATCGCACCCGCTTCTGCTATTACAGTTTCACCTGGATCTAAACCAATTTCTACAAACTGAAGATCATCACCGTGTACTGTATAATCGATTTCATGACATTTCATAGTTTGACTTTATCTCCTAAATTTTATGTCAATTTTTTACCATCATCTTAATTAATACGCTAGTTGATGCTAACTCAAACCCGTATTAATCACAGGCTTTACTTCAGATTCACTGCAGAGTACTATCATTAAATTACTAACTAGACTAGATTTCTGATTTCCATCAAGTTCAGCTACTCCTCTTTCTGATAATTCCTTCAGTGCCATTTCAACCATGCTAACAGCACCGTGAACAATTTTCTTCCTTGCGGATATCACTGCTTCTGCTTGTTGTCTTCTTAACATTACTTGTGCGATTTCTTGCGCATAAGCGAGGTGTGATAGTCTTGTTTCTTCAATAGTGATCCCAGATAATTCTACTCGTTCTTGTAGCTCTTTTCTAAGATCAGCTGAAACTTCATTCACGTTACTTCTAAGAGACATATCTTGCTCTTCATCGTGATCATAGGGATAAAGACTTGCTAAATGCCTAAGCGCTGTCTCACTCTGCGTGGTGACATAGTCAGTGTAGTTATCTACATCAAAAATTGCTCTAGCAGTATCTGAAACTCTCCATATAACCACAGCAGCAATTTCAATCGGATTACCGCTCTTGTCATTCACTTTTATCGTATGGATGTTAAGAGTTCTTGCTCTTAAGGAAACTTTATAACCAAGTTGATTATTCTTTGCTGACATCATGGGAGATATATCTAGATTCTTAATCCTAGAATAAAAAGGATTAGCCCAGTGAAAACCACTTTTCTTCACCGTTCCACAATACTTACCAAATAGAACTAAGACTCGAGCTTCATTTGGTTGAAGAGTAAATAAACCAAATAGCATAAATAGGAATACGAATATTAGTATCGTCCCTAGAATCTTAAGGAACAGGATAGACAGTATAGAACCAATAATTAATAGTGATAATACGGCAAACCCATTATATGGGGTCACTAAATGTTCCGTGCTTTTTTCAGTTTGATTGTTCATTAGAAAAGATCCTAAGAAAGGCGTTATTAGAAAGATAAAAATAGACTATTAATTATCGACTAATAGATAAATCAGCTTTAATGTAGTTCTTTTATCGCTATAAACCCCTTCCCATCATAAATATAAGGCTTTAAATGCGGATAGTGAGCCATTAGCTCTTTGTTCCTAGATCTAAGGTCTTTTGCAAATATATATGGCCCATCAAGGTTGGGGGTATTAGCCCTCATGTGCGGTTCGTAGGTTGTATAGTTCTGTTCTCCATTTTTAAGATCATATTGAAGTTCATCTATACACTCTGGCTCGGGGCGTAGGCCTCGGGTTAATTTCAGGCTTGGATCAAAGTTTATTTTAGTGGTTACGGCTCTTTGTTGTGTTTTGTGGAAGTTGTTAACAATTTCTGAAAATTCTTTAGCAT
Source organism: Bdellovibrionota bacterium (assembly GCA_044351785.1). Classification (GTDB taxonomy): domain Bacteria; phylum Bdellovibrionota_C; class UBA2361; order SZUA-149; family DAOLCO01; genus JAIYCX01. The sequence goes on along the minus strand of JBILFC010000029.1, from coordinate 13,192 downwards.
CAAGTTCATTGTTTATGGCGTCTTTAGTAGTTAAATGAAGAAGACAATGATCTAGGAAGGAATATGCTTTTTGCGTATCAGATGCACTTAAGCCTCGCCCCCTCATCTCAGACATCAATCTTACTCCCCAGGAAGACTTCACAAATATAAGACCAGATTCTATACCTGCTTCCTTAGCTTTTTCTTTTAGATCTACTTTTAAAGAATTTAGACTGGTTCTGTATATCTCAAGCCTTTGTGGGATAGAGAAAGCAATTGCATATACCCCTGCCAATAAGAAGGAGGATTTAAATAAGTAGCCTAGGTTCACCGGTTTAAATAGCTTAAATGGATGGACTGACTTAGGTAATAAAGACTCTTTAACAACAAACATAGCTCTGGCAGTTAAAGGTATCCAAGCAATTAAAGTACAATACTCAAATCTAGGCCCAAGAAATGAATCTCTATGCCAGTATGCGAAATATGAAAGTGGACATAGAACTGTAAAAGCTAAAAGCCTTTTATCCCAGGAACTAAGTTTTCTTGGAAGTAAAAGAAATAGAGCTACTGGAAATAAGCAAGGGATAGACCATTCAAAGAGCATTTCTTGAAGTAGCTGAAGATCAACTAACTCATTTCTAAGTCCAACTAGCGGAGTATGATCCTTACCCCAAGGATTTACATGGAAACCCATTTCATGACCCGCTCCCCACAGCTTTAAGTAGCCTGGCATGAACGGATCACCAGTAGTGTTAGCGTTATACCATAGGAATGCTAAGATCCCAGGAGCTAAAGAAGCTAAGCCTATTAGAAGTGATGTTGGTTTTTTATAAATTAAGATTAGAGTTGGAATCAGAACGGAAAGCGCGCAGGGGATCCCATCTAAAGGTCGAATCGTAACTGTTAATCCAAGTGAGAGGCCAGCAAGACATAAGTACTGCCATTTACTAGATGACTCCCATAAGGCGAATGAATAGAGAAATGAACTTAATAGAAATAGTGTAGAAACATGATTCATGTAACTTGCACTCATGAACATGAAGAATGGTGAAAGTATTGTTAGTACTATGCTTAAATTAGCGACCTCTTTTCCGTATAGATGATTTGCGAATTTATGGATTATTGCCACCGTAGCCACAGCTAAAAGAATAGTGAAGAACAATGGTTCTCCAATTAGTAAGCCAAGAAATAATATAAAAGAATGACCAGGTGGATATTGCCCATACCAGCCGTTCTCTTCAAATAACATGTGTTGTGTTACAAAAAATTCCATCAATGGTGGGAGCTTTGCAGTTAGTCTTCCAGCATTAAAAATCTCAGCTTGAAATAATTGAACGATGGTATCAATTAGTAATGGTCTATGATTAAAAACTTGGTAGCTAATTGTATAGAGTAAAACTAAGACAAGCGGCAAGGTTGATACAAGCAATAACTTGCTTTCAGAGATACTCAATTTGTCTATTAGCTTCTTAAATTTCTCTCCGAAAATAGCTAAAGCGAGGTAAGAGAAGAGTAGGGTAGTTATAATGGAAATAATCCAAAAATAACCGGTCATATTCCATCTAAAGCCGGAGATGTAGCCAAACAGGTCCTTTAGCGGAAGAAATGGAAGTGATAACAGAAAAATAGCGTATGTTATTTTAATAGATCTGAGTATCGGGGCCATTCAGTTTACGTCCTGTTCATTAGAATTAGTATTCATTCTTACCAGATTATAAGTTGTTAGCCACTTAATTTTTTTATTTTATTTTTTATCTTGAAGAAATAAGCATCTAAATTATTAGCTCGAGTGGTATAATGAAATTAAGGTTTCTTTTTAAAGTTATGAGCAAGCATAAGGTTCTAATTCTAGGAGCGGGAAAGATAGGCAGTTCTATTGCCAAGCTCTTATCCAAGGAAGATGATTATGATGTGTCTATTGCTGATATTTCTAATACTGAGCTGGATAAGTTAAAGCAGAACTTCCCAGTTAAAACTTATCAAGTAGATCTATTACAGAGCCAAGATGAAGTTAAGAAATTAATTTCAGAGTCTAGCGTGGTTATAAGTGCCTTGTCTTTTTATTTGAATGAAATGATCTCTAGACTCTGCCTTGAGGCGGGCGCGAGTTATTTCGATCTTACTGAAGATGTTCAAACTACAAAGTTTATTCTAGACCTATCTACTAGATGTAAAGATGGGCAAGTTTTTATGCCTCAATGTGGACTTGCACCCGGATTCGTAGGTATTGTTGGAAATGACCTAGCTTGCAGACTTGATAGTGTGGATACTTTGCTTATGAGAGTTGGAGCACTCCCTATGTATCCTACTAACATGCTTAAGTATAATCTTACTTGGTCAACCGATGGTTTAATCAATGAGTACTGTAACCCTTGCGAGGCTATTCATGATGGGAAACTAATTGATGTTTTACCCTTAGAAGGATTAGAGCATTTTTCAGTAGATGGACTTAAGTACGAAGCATTTAATACCTCGGGTGGGCTTGGAACCTTATGTGATACTTGGAGCGGTAGGGCTAAGACTGTAAATTATAAAACCGTTAGGTACTTAGGCCATAGAGAGCTTGTAAAGTTTTTATTAGAAGAACTGAAGTTTAATGAAAAAAGAGGTCAGTTAAAAGAAGTATTCGAAGCCTCTATCCCAGTTACAAACCAGGATGTCGTAGTGATATTCTGCACCGTCACGGGGCAAAAGAATGGAAAACTAAGTCAAATTACTGATGCAAGAAAGATTTACCACGGAAGAGTGCATGGTGAAGACTGGTCTGCAATTCAGATTACAACGGCGTCTGGGATGTGTGTGGCTGTTGATTTATTTCTAAATAAGAAACTTCCACAGAAAGGATTTATTGGTCAAGAAGAAATTAGACTACAAGACTTTCTTGAGAATAGATTTGGGAAATATTTTGCTCTAAATAATAATACTAATGTTACCGTAAAGCCGGTAGACATTGTTCTTTCATGAGAAGCATGAATACGCTAGATGATATAAAAAAGATTTCTGGAACAGCATTTATTGGTGATGATAGTTTTCAGTGCAAGGGGAGAGAATATCATAGCTTTAGTCCTATCGATAACAGTTTGATCTATAGTTTTAATGAACCTGATCAGTCAATTTTAGAAGAAGTAATCGAAAGAAGTAAATTAGCATTTGAGTGTTGGAGACTGGTGCCTGCACCTAAAAGAGGTGAACTAATAAGAATATTCGCTGAAATCCTTAGAGAGAATAAAAGTGCCTTGGCAAACTGTATCACCTTAGAAGTGGGAAAGATCCCAACTGAAGCCCAAGGCGAAGTTCAAGAGATGATTGATATTTGTGATTATGCTGTTGGGCTCAGTAGGCAGCTTTACGGCCTAACCATGCCCTCAGAACGTCCAGGGCATAGACTTATGGAACAGTGGCATCCATTAGGTCCAACGCTAGTGATAAGTGCATTTAACTTCCCAGCAGCGGTGTGGGCATGGAATGCATGTCTCGCTTTAGTATGTGGCAATAGCATAATTTGGAAACCGAGTGAAAAAGCTCCTTTAACAGCAGTTTATACGCACCAACTATTTCAGAAAGCGTATAAGAGATCCGGTTTAAATGCTGGAGATATCTGTTCTGTGGTTCTTGGCGGGAAGTCTATTGGAGAATATTTAGTAAAGAATAAAAATGTTTCCTTAGTCAGTGCAACTGGAAGCACTGAAATGGGTCGAGATATAGGCCAAGTTGTGGCGAAGCGCTTCGGACGCACTATCTTAGAGTTAGGTGGGAATAATGCTTGTATCATTACTCCCTCAGCCAATCTTGATATGGCGCGGAGGTCCATATTATTCTCTGCTGTGGGGACAGCAGGACAGCGATGTACGACTATGAGAAGACTTATAGTTCATAAAGACTTAAAAGATAATTTAATTAGTCAGTTGGTTAAATCCTATAAGAGTCTGAGAATTGGTAATCCGATGTTAGATGGAGTTCTTGTCGGTCCATTAATTGATAATGATGCGGTAGAAGCATTTGAAAACGCATTAAATTTAGCTCGATCTGAAGGTGGCATAGTGCATTGCGGGGAGAAGATAGAAGGAAATTATGTAAGGCCTGCGATAGTTGAAATAAGCGCTCAATCAAAAATAGCTTTTAAAGAAACCTTTGCTCCAATTCTATATATAATGACTTATTCTAGTATAGAAGAAGCGATTGAAATCAATAATTCTGTTTCCCAGGGACTTTCAAGTTCTATATTCTCTAACGACATGCGCGAAATTGAATTATTCCTAAGTGCTTGCGGATCTGACTGCGGAATAGCAAATGTTAATATGGGAGGAAGTGGGGCTGAAATTGGAGGAGCCTTCGGAGGTGAGAAAGAAACAGGCGGTGGGAGAGAATGCGGATCTGACTCATGGAAGGCTTATATGAGGCGGTTAACTTCAGCAATTAACTATTCAAATGATTTACCTTTAGCACAAGGGGTGGTTTTTGAAGATTAAAATTATCTATGAACTCTTGTTTAGCATGTTTGCAGCTGGTATTTTAGAGAGTTAGCGACCGACATGTTGGTTAAATTGGTTATTTTGAGTTCTTTTTTGTTTTCTAAATTTTAGTTTGGGGTAGAAGAATTATATTCTCTTCTTGTGCTTAAGTATGGAGGAGAAGCCTGTTTCTTGCGTGAACACTTTTGGGTATTCACGCAGGAGCAACAGGCAGGCCATGGAAGGTTTTTCTAAGGTTCTGAGGCTAGGAGAGGTGCAATGCGTATTTTTGAGGGAGTTGCAGTAGTCGGTGAACCTCGACGGTGGAGAAATCTCACTGTTTGGGGTTTGCGAGCTCATGCTGGCAGGGAAATTGATTATGGGCTCGCGAGTCATAACTTGCAGCGCGGAAAACTCAGAATTCTGGAAACTGGTCAGGTAGGTGAAATCGAACTGCAGAGTACGAGCTCGCGACCCACACTTATTCCAGAGGGAACACGTCTTATCGGTGGCCGACAAGATCGTGTAATCAATAGTTCAGTATTTATTCCTGCTAATTCTACTGTCCGAGTGAAGGTCTCTTGCGTTGAACGAAACCGTTGGAGCCCTCGCACAGGAGTGGATGCAAGTACGTTTTCGATCGCAGACTCTTTGGCAGGTCCAAATCAACGATCTGTGTTGAAGGGGACCACTAGTACTGGACATGTGGCGGATCAAGGTAGTGTTTGGGAGAGCGTAAGTGATACTGTGACTAGTCTTGGTGCGGGTGTTGGTAGTGGAACGCTCTCACAGGCTTACGAGGCAGTTGAGTTAGATAAAGCGGAAGCCCTTCAGGCCTTAAGCTTTGTGCATGGTGCAAACGGTATTGCCATTGCGATTGGTCCGCAGATCAAGACAATTGAGTTTTTTAATAACGAAGGGAGGCTCAAGAGGAGTTGGGCAGGAATCCTTGGAAGTCATATTGTCGAAACCCATATGGCGAGAGGAGAATGTACCGTTAATGCCCGACAGCTTCAGGAAACACTTGCTGCCTTTGTATCCTCCGATTGGAAAAAAGTGCAGGCAGCTTCCACGGGTACAGAGACACGAAGTTCCATTGGAGATAGCCGAGCAACGGTACTTCATTTCGATGATTCTCTGATTCATGCTTCGGTTGTATTTGCCTAATGCTAAGGCATGTGGCTAATCGAAGACCTCTGGGAAGTATATCCCCAGAGGTCTTTTGGTTTAATCTTGGCCTGCCGGTATCCGTATTTAGCTTTATTTTAATCAGATTTAGATTAAATAAATCCTTTGAATCTATTCAGTTTTGTTGCTAATCTTATACAGGTAAACAATATAATAAAATTTATGGCAAAAACTACAAAAAAGACATCTGAAGTAACCACAAAAAGTAAGAGTTCAGTTTCAAGACAAGCTCTGGCTGAATATATCGCAGATATCTCTGCTAAATGCTTAACTCCAAATGAATCTTTGATACATTGTACTATCGCTATTAATCAGATTTTGACTAATGCTGAGTCATCGGCTCTACTTGATGAAGATTTAAAATCACAGTTGAAAGATGTCTGGTTAAAACTGAAGAATATGGGAATTCAATTAGAAGATCCTCCAATGTTATTCGGTCTTCCTGAGGGCTTCTTAAACGATGGGCTAGCTAATTAAGTTTTATTAGCTTTAAGCTTTCTATAGAATTTATATTAATTTCCATTGATTTCATTAGGAAATTCGCAAGAGATTGAAAAGCTCTTAGAGATGCTGCTAAGGGTTCGTATTTTAGTGGTGTCTCTAGTTCTGACATTTGTCGGAACCAATCAAAATCATCTCCCCTAAAGTTAGAAGATAAACTAATTGGATCAATGCCTATGCTTTTCCCAAGCTTTAATAGATAAAATACCGCTAAAGGTATTAGTTTATCCATCGGAGTTAGAGCGTTCGCAATTTTACTCAAATGCTTTAGATCATCAAAGAGCAATTTTAATTCAGGATCTATGTCTGCAGTGGATTTATTACTAAGTTCAAAGCATACGCTAAGTATCAGGAAATGATTTAGTGAATCTCTTAATGCAACTGGTGTCTGCTTATTTTCTAGGCTTTCAATCTGATAAAGCTCTGCTTCTGGCTTTTTAGTTAAACTGAAGTGAGCTTGGGTAAATATCTCAATATTACCGAAAAACCTCTTTTTACTTTTTCTTGCGCCTCTCGCGAAAGCTCTTATTTTCCCCATTTCTTTACAAAGTAGAACTAGAACTAGGTCGGAGTCTTTAGCAGGGTAGGTATTTAGAACAATAGCATCTAACTTATGTTCTTCCAATGTGTAACCTATAGTAGAGCACTTGCAACTGTAAAGTAAACACCAATACTAATGATGTCGGTTGTAGTAGTAACTAAGGGACCAGCACCGAAAGCCGGATCGAAACCAGCTTTTTCAAAAACATATGGTAAAAGCGAACCTAGACCAGTTGATATGGTCATCGTTGTAAATATGGAGCAAGCAACTACTAGGCTAAGGTTTAATTGAAAGAACATTAAGTAAGAAGCTATCCCAAGTAGTACGGCAAATATGGATCCTAGAATAGCACCCACGCTTATTTCTTTTCTAATTCTTCTGATTAATCTCGATTGAGTTAGTTCTCCTGTAGCAAGCCCTCTCACTGTAATTGTGGACGACTGTGAACCTACATTACCACCCATGCCAAATACAACTGGCATAAAGAAAGTAAGTGCAACCATTTTTGCTATTTCAGCGGAATAAGAACCCAGTAAAACTGCTCCAAGAGTTCCTCCAGCCCAACTGGCTAGCAACCATGGAAGGCGACTTTTTATGGAAGTTTTAAGAGTAGCTCCAACAGAGTCACTTTCATCAGTACCAGCCATTTTAGATACTTCAGAGGTATATTCCTCTGTAATAACGTCCAACACATCATCAACAGTGATAATCCCAAGAATATGACCATCTTCTTTAGAAACAACTGGTATCGAAGGTAAATCAAAGTCTGCAATTTTCCATGCTACTTCTTCTTGATGATCATCAGGACTGACGGCAACATCGACAGGGTGCATTAGGTCTGAAATAATTGCATCTTTGTCGCTTTTTAGAAGTTCTCTAAGTGAAAGGCTCCCCAGTAACTCTCCACTTGGACTTGAAACATAACAGATTGCCAAGTCGGTATCTTCCTCTATAGTACCTTCATGAAGTCCGATCTGAATTTGCGCCAATGCACTATCTGCTCGGTTCCCAGGATCAAGAGCAATAAATCTTGGGGTCATAATACCACCGGCAGTCTGACCATCATATGAAAGCAGAGAACTTAATTCTTTTACTAAAGGGGCATTAAGTCTCTTTAAGATCTTCACTTGCCTTCTTCTTGGAATGATTGCCAACACATCCGCGGCATCATCTATATCAATTCTTCTAATAATTGCTGCTAATCTAGAGTCATCAAGGATATCAAGTAAAAGAAGTTGTAATTCCTTTGAGGCGAAGGCCATTAAACTTGAAACAGTATCAAGACCAGTAATGTGAACTAGTAGAGTTCGTTGTTTTTCTTCTGAATAATTTAAGAGAACTTCAGTAAGTATACTTGGATGTAGAGTTGCTAAAAGTTCAGAAAGCGCATCACTAGCCGTAGAACCTGAATTCTCTGCGTTAAGTAGATCTTCTACCTGAGTTAGGGCCTCTTCAAAGGAGAGCATTTCTAGCTGATATAGACCGTTTTCTGTGGTCATGGGTGAAGTCTATCTTTAAGTTCGATTGATTAAGCTTTAAATCAGAGTTATTTTATCTTTATATCTTATAAATTGCAAATATTCTAACACCTTATATGATTTTTGGAGGTCATTTGAAACTTTTATAATTCCTAGGCTTGCAAGATTGATTAATGATTATTACTAGATGCGAGGTTAAATAAGCATTTTAATTTGGATTTTAGGTAATGAGCGAGTCAAGTGTGGATACGGATAGTCAAGATTCAGAGCAGTCTAATGAAGAGGAGTTAAAATTCCCTAATTTAGATGGCTTAGAAGATTCTGAAGGTGGGCAGGATTCTATAGATCATAATAGTGGTAATCAAGGCCTAGAAGTTATTGCTAAGTTGGAAGCTGACTTGCGAGATGCTCAGTCTAAGTATCTTTATGCCATGGCTGAGATGGATAATATAAAGAAACGTCATTTTAAAGAGCGTTCAGAGTTAGTTAAATATCAAGGAGAATCCATCTCAAGCGATCTTTTAGAGGTTCTTGATGATTTAGAAAGAGTTAGTGCTGTTCCAGCTGATACTAATTCTGAGACTATACTGGAAGGTCTTCAGCTTATAACTTCTAGAATGAGGGCGATATTTGAGCGTTACTCTATTAAGTCCGAAGAATGTGCTGGTCTTAGATTCGATCCAGCAAAGCATGAGGCCTTAACGATGGTTAACTCTGATGAAATCGAGAGTGGCAATATTATTCAGGTTATAAAAAAATGTTATTATTACAAGGATAAGTTATTGCGCGTTGCTCAAGTAGTAGTTTCTAATGGACCAAAGAAGGAATCGGAAACTCAAGAATAATTTTATTCTACTCCTTGCGGATGCCGTTAGGAGTGCTTAAGTTCCCAACATGACATTGGTTAGATATACAAAATAAAAAATCTAAAGCATAAATTTTAAAATATTAGAGAGGATAAAATGGGTAAAATAATAGGAATTGACCTAGGAACTACAAATTCATGTGTTGCGGTAATGGAAGGGGGAGATCCCGTTGTTATTACAAACAGTGAAGGTAAACGTACAACTCCTTCAGTCGTAGCTGTTACTGAAACTGGGGAAAGATTAGTAGGACAAATTGCAAAAAGACAGGCCGTTACAAATCCTAAGAATACAATCTTTGCTGTTAAAAGATTAATCGGTAGGAAATCTAACTCCAAAGAAGTTGAGAAGGCTAAGGAAGTACTTCCTTATGAAATCGTTTCTGCTGATAATGGTGACGCTGCTGTTAAGATGGGTGCAGATAGAAAATCAGCTCAAGAAGTTTCAGCTTTAATTCTTCAGAAGATGAAGCAAACTGCTGAAGATTATCTTGGTGAAGAAGTTACGCAAGCGGTTATTACTGTTCCTGCTTACTTTAATGATTCTCAGAGACAAGCGACAAAAGACGCTGGTAGAATTGCAGGTCTTGAAGTTTTAAGAATTATTAACGAGCCTACTGCCGCTGCACTTGCTTATGGTGTTGATAAGAAGGGCGAGAAAACTATTGCAGTATTCGATCTTGGTGGTGGTACTTTCGACGTATCTATCTTGGAACTAGGAGATGGAGTATTCGAAGTTAAGGCTACAAATGGTGATACTTTCTTAGGTGGTGAAGATTTCGATCATAAGATTGTAGAGTGGTTAGTAGAGGACTTCAAGAAGGAAACTGGAATTAATTTAAAAGGTGATACTGAAGCACTCCAAAGATTAAAAGCTGCCGCAGAAGAAGCTAAACATGAGCTTTCTACTTCAACAGAAACTCCTATTAGTTTGCCATTTATAGCTTCAGATGCATCTGGACCTAAGAATTTAAACATGAAGCTTACTAGAGCTAAGTTTGAACAACTTTGTTCAGATTTATTACAGAGATTAGAAGCTCCATGTAGAACAGCAATTAAGGATGCGGGAATTTCTGCGAATGAAATTCAAGAAGTAATTCTTGTCGGTGGTATGACTAGAATGCCTGCTGTTCAAGAAAGAGTAAGACAAATATTTGGAAAAGCTCCTAGCAAGAACGTAAATCCTGACGAAGCTGTAGCTGTTGGTGCCGCTGTTCAGGGTGGAGTACTTCAGGGTGATGTAAAGGATGTTCTTCTTTTAGATGTAACACCGTTAAGTCTTGGAATTGAGACTCAAGGTGGCATCATGACTAAACTAATTGAGAAAAACACAACCATCCCTACAAGGAAACAACAAGTTTTCTCTACTGCTTCTGATAATCAGCCAGCTGTAAGTATACATGTTCTTCAAGGTGAGAGGGATATGGCATCTGATAATAAAACTTTAGGTAGATTTGATTTAACTGGTATCCCACCAGCTCCAAGAGGAGTTCCTCAGGTAGAAGTTACATTCGACATAGATGCAAACGGTATTGTAAAAGTATCTGCTAAGGACTTAGGAACTGGTAAAGAACAGGTTATTCAAATTACTGCTAGTTCTGGTTTAAGTGAAGAAGAGATTAAGCAAATGGTTCGAGATGCTGAAGCTAATTCAAGTCAGGATAAAGAAAGAAGAGAACTTGCTGAAGCTAAAAATGCTCTAGATACTACAATCTATGCTACATCTCAGCTTCTAAATGAACATGGTGATAAGGTTGATGCTGCTCAGAAGAGTGAGATAGAGAGTGCTGTAGAAAGAGCTAAGAAAGTATTAGAAGAAGGTACTCAAGCTTCTGCACTACAATCTGAGAAACAGAATTTAGAGCAGTTAACTCATGCCCTTACTAAGAAGATGTATGAATCCACTGCAAATACTGGTTCGGATGATACCCAAGGGAATGCTGGAAATAGTAGCTCTCAGGGAAGTTCCGGTGATGACGTAGTTGATGCTGATTTTGAAGAAGTAAACTAAGGCCAGCTGTGAGTAAACGTGATTGTTATGAGGTTCTAGGTTTAAGTAGAACTTGTAGTCAGGATGAGATAAAGAAAGCTTATAGAAAGCTTGCTATAAAGTATCATCCTGACAAGAACCCAGATAATCAAGAAGCTGAAGAAAAGTTCAAGGAAGGTACTGAAGCATATCAAATCCTAAGTAACGAAGAGAATCGTGCAAAGTATGATCAGTTCGGTCATGCAGCATTTCAAGGCGGACAAGGATTTGGTGGCTTCGGTGATTTTGCTGGATTTGGAGAAGATATTTTCGGTGATATTTTCGGAGCCTTTTTTGGTGGAGGTAGTAAGAGACAAAGAGTACCAACGGGTAGAGATCTAGCCTACCGTTTAGAAGTTACATTAGAAGAAAGTGCCTCAGGTTTAAATAAAAAGATTAATGTTAGAAGACCTATCCCGTGCGAGCCTTGTAAGGGATCAGGTGCGAGAGAAGGAACTAGTCCTGAAAGATGTAAGCATTGTGCTGGGCAAGGACAAGTTAATGCTCAAGAGGGATTTTTTAGAATATCTAGACCATGTCCCGTTTGTCGTGGTCAAGGAATGATGATTACTGATCCTTGTCCATCTTGTGGTGGTTCTGGAGAGGGTCATAAGGATAGTGAGTTACTAGTAAAGATTCCTGCTGGGATCGATCATGGCCAGAAGCTAAAATTAAGAGGAGAAGGGGAGGTTATTAGCAATGGTAACCCCGGGGATTTGTATGTTGAGATTAGCATAAAACCTCATAAACGCTTTAAAAGACAGGGTACTGAGATAATAAGTGATCTTTCAATCTCTTATAGTCAGGCCGTTCTTGGTACGGAACTTGAAGTCCCTACACTTTATGGTAAAGTAAAACTTAAAATTCCCGCAGGTACACAGGCTGGTAAGGTATTTCGTTTAAAAGGTCAGGGTATTGTTGATATCCAGTCCACGATTAAAGGTGATCAGCATGTCAAAGTGAATATCATTGTTCCTAAGAAAATAAATGATAAGCACAAGGAGTTATTGGAAGAACTAGCTAAAATAGAAGGTATCCCGGACCCAGATGACACAAGCAACAGATCATTTTTGGATAAAGTCAAAGAATTCTTTGATTAGAGTTTGTGTTGTAGTTCTCATTATTTGTTTTCTTGTATCCTGTAGTTCTAGAGGTAATAGAAATAGATTCCCAGTAGAAGGAACTTCAGATCACTCTGTTCAAGATATTAGCAGCCTAAAATCCAAAGCTGATAAGGCTCCCTGGGAAGTTTGGACAATCGCAAAATTTTCTAATCAAGATTATCTAACAGCACTACGTTTTGAAGAAGAAGGTAATCTTAAGAGCGCTAGTGATTTTTATAAGATTGCTACAGAAGGTGCTAAGTCTTCAGAAGAAGCAGAAACATATTTATTGTTGCATGCAAGTGTAGAGTTAAAGCAAGGATTACCTGATAAGGCCTTAGCTAGAATTTCTCAATATGCTGCTAGAAGGAAATTAGATCCAAGTAGTTTGGACCCAAGATTCTCATTACTAACAGCATATTGTTATATCGCTAAGAATAACAATGATCAGATTTATGCATGGTTAGTTCAAGCCTTTAAAGGATCTAGGGGTATAGGTGGTATTTCTGAAGAGGCGAGAAGAGTTGCTAGAGAGCATACGCGTTCATTGTTAAATACTGAGTTAGACGAGTTAAATACTAAGTGGGAAAAAGAAGGCTTTGTAAGTGCACTTGTTAGGGAAGAGAAGTCACGTCGGCTACAAGGTGGCTCATTGGTTTCTAATAAGTCTTTTACTAAGTATTTTGACCCTGCGACATATGCAGTAGATATAAATACTTCTGTTCAACCAGAGAACAGGCCCTATCCAGAAAATAATAGCGTAACTAAGGAACCTAGTGGTATCCCAGTGTCTGATTATAAATTAGGTGCTTTGCTTCCCTTATCTGGGCAATACGCAGCTCATGCGAAAAAGGTAGAGGAAGGAATTAGATTAGCCCTTCGAGAAAGTAACCTCGAAGAAAAATTAGTGGTCCTCGATTCAAACACAGATATTCGCACAGCATATATCAAGTTGAAAGAGGAGGGTAGTAAACTCATATACGGGCCTATGCTAGTAAAGGATGTGGAAACATTAGCTTCGTTAACCTCAGTTCCTAATTCTGATCTTACAACTCCGTTA